>JAPKYU010000528.1 GCA_026394175.1 Acidobacteriota bacterium
CGCTTTCTGCAGTTCTCCAGTCTTGGCGGTGTTCGACGGCGAGAGATCCTTGCTTTCGCCCGGGTCCTCCCGCAAGTCATAAAGTTCCGCCTGGCCGGTATCGAGGAACTGAATCAGCTTGAAGTCGCCTCGCCGCACGGCGGCGGACGAGCGGCCGCCGAGAAAGTGCGGTTTGTCGAGCGGGTAATACCAGAACATGGTCCGCTCACGCTCACTGGATGGATGGCCGATCGACCCGACCATGCTCTGGCCGTCAAGACCGGCTGGGATTCCGGCCCCCGCAACTTGGAGGAACGTCGGATACAAATCGGTGCTGTTGACCGGGGCCCGGCATTCCGAACCCGGCCTGTCATGGCCCGGCCAGGAGACGATGAACGGGACCCGGATGCCCCCCTCGTACAACTGGGACTTGCCTCCGCGCAGCGGCGCATTGGATGTCACGTTCGTCTCGCCGCCGTTGTCGGACATGAACGCCAGCATGGTTTGCCGCGCGATGCCCAGTTCCTGAAGCTTGGAGCGGATCATCCCCACGCCTTCATCGATCGACTCCAGCATAGCGGCCAGCTCGGGATTGTTGCGGTTCTTGCCCGCTCCCGGCTGGCCAGCATAGCGGGCCACCTTGTCGGGTTTCCCGGCCAACCGGGTATGGGGCGCGTAATGCGAGAGGAACAGGAAGAACCGGCGCTGCGCGTTTCGGGCGATGAAGTCCACTGCTTCCTGGTTCAGGCGGTCGGTCAGGTATTCGCCTTCCTGCCGCGCCTGCACTTGCGGCATGAAGGCGTACGGATGGGAATAGCTACCGGCGCCGATGTAGCGGGTCTCCGAGCAGATGACCTCATCAAAACCGTGCAACGTGGGGTCGCCCCTCCGTTGCGCGTAGTCGCCCATCAGGTGCCACTTGCCGATCAGGCCCGTCCTGTACCCAGCCTCGCGCAAGAGCTTCGGCAGCGTGCGGCGGTCGGGGCTGAGATATCTTGGGTCGTCGCCCCGCAGGTAATCCGTCATGCCGACGCGAACCGGGTACAGCCCCGTCATAATGCTGGCCCTGGTCGGGGAGCAGACCGGGGCGGCTGCGTAAGCGCTGCTGAAGCGGACGCCGTCCTGCGCCAGGCGGTCGAGGTGCGGTGTGTGATTGAAACGGTTGCCGAAGCAGCCGAGTTCCGTCCAGCCGAGGTCGTCGGTCAGAATGAAGATGATATTTGGAGCCGCGGAGCGCGCCGCGGCGTGACAGACGCCGCCCATGGCGCCGGCGGCCAGCAGGCGGAGCGCTTCGCGTCTGGTTTGTTTGCCTCTTGTTGCCGCTTGGTCGTTGCCGCGCACGCCTATCTCCTTATCGGCCGGGGTCGGCCGGCGCCGCACCGTACTGCGGTTGCCACGGCCAGGGAATCACCTTGGTCCGTTTGGCCCAGGCCTCCCACTGTGCCGCCATCGACTTCACCCGCTCTGGTTGGGACGCGGCGACATTATGCAGTTCAGTGGGGTCTGCCTCCAGGTCGTAAAGTTCCCACTCGCCGCCGGGATCAACCGCTGCCAACTTCCATCTCCCGGCGCGAATGGCGCGGTTTCCCTCGTGTTCCCAGTAGAGTGCATCACGCTGGAGCGGCTTCCCGTTGAACGCGGGCACCAGACTGCGCCCTTCCATGGGCGGTACCGGAACGCCGTTTTGCATGGCCGGGTACTCCACGCCGGCCAGTTCAACAAACGTCGGCATCAGGTCCATGATGTGCCCCGGCTGGCGTTCGAACGCGCCGCGGCGGGTTATGCCGGCCGGCCAATGCGCGATACACGGCGTGGTGATCCCGCCCTCGTGGGTATAGTGCTTGTAGAGCCGGAAGGGCGTGTTGCAGGCATTCGCCCAGCCCGACCCATAACTGTGATACGTCCCCGGCTGGCCCATTCGTTGAAGTTCTGCGTCCTTGTGCAAGATGTTCTCCGGACCGCTCTTGGTGTCGAAGCCCCAGGGGTCCCATTCCGCACAGGCGCCGTTGTCGGAGAGGAAGACGACGAGCGTGTTGTCCAGCTCTCCATGGGAGCGCAGGTCGTCGAGCAGACGGCCGATGTTGCGGTCCATGATGTCCACCATGGCGGCGAAAATGGCCATCCGCCGGGCCAGGTCCCCGCGCCGATCGGCGTCCATCGAGTCCCAGGCAGGGTTGTCCTTGCCTCCCCAGCCGTGCGGTGTCGCGACCCAATTCGGAGGAATCACGCTACGGGGCGTCAGTTCCCAGCGTTGGTCGACCAGGCCCAGTTCCCGCTGCCGCTGGAAACGCCGCCGGCGAATGTCATCCCAACCCTTCTCGTAGAGCGGGACATACTTATCGATGACCTCCTTGGGCGCGTGCAAAGGGAAGTGCGGGGCGTTGTAAGCCAGGTAGAGGAAGTAGGGCTTCTTCTGTTGCCGCGCGCCGGCCAGGAAATCGAGCGCGTAATCGGTGATGGCGTTCGTCGAGTAGAACTTGCCGTCCGGGTACGTTCTGGTTGGCCGGCCCGCCGGGAACCGCGAGTACTTCGAGGCATCCCAGAAGCTGTCGAAGCCGTGGATCAAACCGAAGTACTCGTCGAATCCCCGCTCGATGGGACCCGGCGCGCCCAAATGCCATTTGCCTGACATCAGCGTGGTATAGCCCGCCTGGCGCAGCACTTCCGGGATCATCACGCAGGGCCGGTTGATGCGGCCCTGGTAGCCCTCGAATTCGGAAGGCTTCCCGCCGGTCATGTTCCCCAGGCCCGTCTGGTGCGGATACAGCCCGGTCATGATGGAGGCGCGCGAAGGGCAGCAGCGCGCCGTGTTGTAAAAGTGAGCGAATCGCACACCGCCCCTGGCGAGCCGGTCGAGATTCGGTGTTTGGATCTCGCCGCCGTAGCAACCGAGATCGGAATAACCCAGATCGTCGGCCAACATCAGCACTATGTTCGGCCGGCGGGCCGCCGCTGCCCGGAGCGGGAGCAGCGGCGCCAGCGCGGCGAGGGCCGAAGACTTGAGAAAACAACGGCGGTCCATCATCTCCCACACCCCGAGGCCCGGCATTCATGCCCTCGGCGGTAGCGGCCATCATGCCATATTCGACGCCGTTGTGGCCCCCTTCCCGATTGGCCGGGGCCGACAGCTTGATCGCCGGCGAAACGCGGCGCCTCCGGGATACGTCTCACGGCCAAGAGGGAGGAACGTGATGCCGCTTCGTCGGAGCCGGCTGGCTTGGTGCCTGTGTGTTGCTCTCCTGCTGACGGTTTGCGCGGTGGCGCAGTCGCAGCCCGCGCCGCGCCCGCCGGCATCCGATGGCCGGGCCGATCAATCCTCTTCCGGCAGCACAACCATCCGCGTGGACGTTAACCTGGTCAGCTTCCCGGTGACCGCCACCGATAGCTATGGCCGGTTCGTCGGCTCGCTGCGCCACGAGGATTTGCGGCTGCTCGAAAACGGCGCGGCGCAGCACATCTCGGTGTTCCATAGCGAGATCATGCCGGTCAGCGTCGGCATCGTTATCGATACCAGCGGCAGCATGGCGAACAAGCTGCCGCAGGCGGTGGACGCGCTGGAGCGTTTTGTCCGCACCATCCAGCCCGAGGACGACGTTTTCTTGATGCGTTTCTCCAGCAGCGTGGAACTGATGCTGGATTTCACCGGCGACCGGGAGCTGTTCAGCCGGGCTGCGCGGCGGCTGCACGCCGCCGGCTCGACGCATCTCTACGACGCGCTGGCCGACGCCCTGGACAGGGTGCGGCAGGGCCGGCACCAAAAAAAGGCGCTGGTGTTGATCACCGACGGAGAGGACACCTCCAGCCACGTCGCCTTTAACGAAGTGCTGCAAATGGCGCGGGCCTCGGAGGTGATGGCCTACTGCATCGGTATCGGGCAGCGCGAGCGGGGCTCGCAGGATCGGACCGGCGCCAGGCAACCGCAGACCGGCGGCTCCTGGCCCGGCGGGAACTGGCCTGGGGGCTCGTGGCCCGGCACTCGCCTCCCCATTCCCCTGCCCATTCCCTTGCCGGGAGGCATCCCGGGCGGCCGGCGGATTCCCATGCCCCGAGGGGCACCGGGCGGCGGCCCCCAGACTTCCCGCGCCGACCTGGAGACCGTCGATATGCAGGTGCTGGAAGCGATCGCCGAAGCCACCGGCGGCCGCGCCTTTCATTTGCAGCGCGTCGATGGCGGCGGCCAGGATTCGATTGACGCCACCACGCAGCAGATTTCCGACGAGCTCCGCCACCAGTACACGGTTGGTTATTACCCCACCAATACCGTCCGCGACGGCAGCTACCGCCGCATCGACCTCAGCACACGTCAGGCCGGTGTGCAGCTTCGCTACCGCCGCGGCTATTACGCGCCCCGCGGATGAGCAGGTGTCAGGTGTCAGGTGGCAGGTGTCGGCCGTCAGCCCACAGCCCACAGCCCACACCCTACGGCCTAACCGTCACCAGGCCGGGCGGCGCGGCCACCGCCTCTTTGGCCGACTGCAATTCGTTCCCGACCAGCACGATGTTCCGGCTCTTGTCGCCGCCGGCATCCAGAAAGACGTCCGTACCGCGGGCCGCCCAGCAGCCGCGCAGGAACCCCTGCTGCACGTCGCCCAGGGCAATCACCGGCACGCGGGCGTGGGGCCGCAGGCTGCGGAAGCCGTCGATCTCCAGCCCCTCGACGTTCCGGCAAAGCAGGGCTGGCCCTTTCTCGGTGTCAATCTGCACGTTGTGAAAAGCAAGGTCTTTCGCCCAGCGGGCCTCGAAGCCCTGTTTCGCCGACACCCGGACATTGCTCAAACTCACCCCTGAAATGGGCATCTCCGGCAGACCCAGGATCTGGCCGGCGATCCTGGCGCCGCGGGCGAAAATGTTGCTCAGCAAAATGTCCCGGAATGCGGGCGTTCCCTCGCCCACCGGTTCCGTCCGGTCTTCGCCGGCGCGCCCCGAGTAATACATGGTGATGGAGAAGGGTTCGGAAACGTCTTCCATGACGATGTTGGAGGCGGTCAGGCCCTCGACCACGCCACCGCGTCCGCGCTGCGACTTGATCCGGATGCCGCGTAGCGTCTGCTGGAAGACGCAGTTGGCGACGGTGACGTTCCGCACGTCGCCCGACATCTCGCTGCCGATGACGATGCCGCCGTGTCCGTGGATCATGGTGCAGTTGGTGACGGTGACGTTCTCCGTGGGCCGGCCGGCGCGCCGCCCCGCCTCGTCCTTGCCCGATTTCAGCGTCACGCAGTCGTCGCCCACGTCGATGTGGCAGTTGCTGATGTGCACGTTGCGGCACGATTCGGGGTTGATCCCGTCGGTGTTGGGTGAGTCCGGCGGATTGATCAGGGTCAGGCCGCGGATGGTGACGAATTCGCAGAACACCGGGTTCACCGTCCAGCTTGGCGAATTCACCAGCGTCAAGCCCTCCATCAGGATATTGTTCGAGCGCACCAGCTTGATCAGGTGCGGGCGCCCGAGCTTCACCATCGCGGCTTCCTTTTGCTCCTCGGCGGTCAGCAGGCGCCCCTGTCCCTTGGGATTGGCCAGCCGCTGGCGTTGCCACCACACCTCGCCCTGCCCGTCGA
>JAPKYU010000674.1 GCA_026394175.1 Acidobacteriota bacterium
ATTGTTCTTTCCGCATCGCTTTCTCCTTCACTCTGTGGTTACAGTATTCATGAGAACACCTTCTGAATCACGTTGTCGTTCTCAGCCATACGTTCTTGTTCTTTCGTTTGCGATTCTTTTCCAGACAATCCCTGAAGCACCAGCCTTATGCTCACAGAGCTCCACCAGAATATAATGGCCCCGGGTAGTCTATAACAGGACCTTCCGGCCAATCGCGCATATTCGCTGCGGTGTCATGATCAGGGTCGCTGTTGAAAGTGATTTCCCACCAGTGACCGGCACATTCGGAGGCCCCATGCCAGTTCCAAGGGGCATTGTCTTCTCGCCACTTCGCATTCTGGTCCGGGTCGCTTCCCTTGACGTAGACAGTGTCAATTGTGCCGGGGTAATTGGTTTCATCTTCGTTCGCGGTGCCGTCGCCGTCGGCGTCACCCCCAGCAGTTAACCAGTGAGGTGTCCTACCCGGGGAGAAATACCAGTGCATGGTGCCGGTGGGATAGCTCTCCCTGCACTCGATTTTCTTTGTTGATGCCGTCAGGCCCAGCAATTGGCAAGCCTTTGTCATCAGGTCGGCATACGTCATGCAATCGCCTTTGTTTGTCGGAATCCAGGCAAATGGGTCGTCTGGTAGTTGCTCCGTTGATGCCCACTTGTAAAGCCCATGCCAGGTCTTCGCTCCATGTTGCACCTGGTGAGGGATGTTGGTGGCATCGTCGCTGGTATCGACCTTGGTACAGTCATTGGCCCACCCCGTGCACGTATCCAGATTGGCCTTTGTGTAAAGGGCGGGTGCGCATTGCGGTGCGCCCCACACGACATAGATCACATGATTCGATTGCGTCGTGCCGAGGATCCAGTTGTTCGAGCCCGTGGAGCATCGGTACCCCCACTCCGTGTCGTAGGTCTCCTTCTTGACCTTAAAAGCTGTTGCAAAACCCTCTGAATGGTCGATGAAGGTACCGGCGATAGTGCCACGCATGGAGGCATGAGGCATGGCCGCACCGCTGGTATCAGATGGACTCTGGACGATTGTGGAACCCTTGCTGCCGCCCACTGTGCTCAGTCCCAAAGGAGGACGCCCGCCCGTTCCCAATCGGGACGCCTTCACGGGGATCGTCTTCGTTCTGAAGACCGGTCTGCCGTGGAATGCCCTTCCCCAGGAGATGGGCTGTGGTAGTGGCTCGACCTGCTGGCGGCGATTCGCGGCCTGGACCCGGTCGGGGGTGTGGGAGCAGAGCCACCAGGCCGTATTGAACCAACTCGGACACGAGGACGGAATCGACTGGTCACGGGCGGTGATCGACTCGGCCTCGGTGCGGGCGCTTTTTGGGGGCCGCACACCGGGCCGAACCCGACGGACCGGGCCAAGAACGGCTGCAAACGCCACGTGTAACACTTCACCCGTCTGCAATGAATAAATCTTCGTGTTAGGTACATGTTCGGGTTGCGCCAGCGCCGCGCCTGTGTTATGTCAGGGGCATGGATGACGGAATCGGCAAGGATGCCCGGATTCGGATGCTGGTGGCGGCGGCTTTGGAAGGGCAGTTGACCGAATCGCAGGCCCAGGAACTGGCGCGGTGTGGCCGGCCGCTCCTGGAGGTGGTTCTGCTGGCGGCAGCCCACCGGATTGCCGAACTCAAGGCCAAGATCGAACCTTCGTCCCGAATCGATCCTTCTACTCCCTCGGGGCAACGCCCCGTCTACACCAAGCCTCCAGCGCCCCGCCGCGAAGGCAAACCGGGAGCCAAACCCGGGCATGTCGGCTCCCGTCGCCCGGCTCCGCCGCGGATCGACCGGCGAGAGGAGCACCGCGCGGAAGTCTGCCCCGACTGTGGCGGAGAGCTTCAGCGCTGCAAGCGAAAGCGCACGCGGACCGTGGAGGACGTCCTGGCCGACCTGCGAACCGAGGTCACCGAGCACACGGTCCACCGCGATTACTGCCCCGCCTGCAAGAAGCACGTCGAGCCGACGGTCCCCGATGCGTTGCCCAACGCCACCATCGGGCACAACCTGGCGGCCTTGACCGGTTGGCTGCACTACGGCGTCGGCGTGACCAGCCGACAGGTCCTGGACCTGGTGGGCATCCACCTGCACACCCGTCTGTCGGCCGGCGGGCTGATCTCGATGTGGCACCGGCTGGGCGAGGTGCTGGGACCCTGGTATCAACAGATCGCGGAGGCCGCGCGGGCCTCGGCCGTCCTGTGGGCCGACGAGACCGGCTGGCGCCGCAACGGCCTGACGTGCTGGCTGTGGTGCTTCGCGTCCAAGGATGTCTGCTACTACCTGATCGACCGCAGCCGGGGCGGTCCGGCGCTGGCGAAGTTCTTCACCGAGGCGTTCGACGGCGTGCTGGTGCACGACTTCTGGGCTGCCTATGACGCCATCGAGGCCCAGGATCACCAGTGCTGCCTGGCCCACCTGCTGCGGGAACTGGAGAAGGTGGACCTGACCAACGGCTCGGCCGCCTGGAAAGCGTTCGCCAAGAAATTGCGGCGGCTGCTTCGGGACGGGATTCGCCTGCGCAAGCGGGTGGACTTCGATCCCAAGCGGTACGGGCAACTCATCCGGCGGATCGACCGGCGGCTGATGGAACTGGCACGAGGGACCTACGGCGAGGCGGATGCCGACCGGCTGGCCAAGCGGCTGCTGCGTCATTGCGACAGCCTGTTCACGTTCTTGGACCATCCCGAGGTTCCCTACGAAAACAACCACGCCGAGCGGATGATCCGCCCCGCCGTCATCATCCGCAAGAACAGCCAGTCCAACCGCTCCGACAAGGGCGCCATGACGCAAGCCCTGTTGATGAGCGTCTACCGCACGCTCAAGCTCCGCGGCCAAGACCCCGTGCAAACCGTCGCCGCCGCCCTGCGAACCTACACTGCCACTGGCCACCTACCCCCGCTGCCTGTACAATTCGTTGCTGACGGGTGAAGTGTTACCGCCACGTGATCACGGATGCCAACGGCGTTCCGTTGGTCATTGGGACCACCCCCGCTAACGTGCGGGACGAGCAACCTGCGATTGAACTGCTCCAGAGCATCCCGCCCATCCAGGGCCCCCGCGGGCGCCCGCGTCGCAAGCCCCAGGCCTTTATGGGAGACCGCGGATACGGATTCCCATGGGTGATAGCCGCTGTGGTGGCGATGCACATCATCTCGCTGCTGGCTCCACGCGGGGCCGAGCACGGCAGCGGTTTGGGCAAACAGCGATATGTGGTGGAACGAACGCTGTCTTGGTTCGGCAATTACCGGCGATTGAAATTCTGCTATGAGAAAACCGGCGTTCACTTTCAAGCTTTCCACGATTTGGCCGCTACACTAATATGCTTGGGCATCACTGCCCGAAGCGGTGAGAGTTAGGTTCTGCAACAGCTTCTAAGCGTTTCTATGACCTTGGGTAGTCGCAGGCCAAGATTTCCGGGCTGCCCACGCCCCTGCTTGCCCAGTTTGCTCCGGGGCTCAATTCACCGTTTTGCGCGCGCACGGGTGTGCGCGCGGGGGCGAGGGGCGGCGAAAAAATGGAGATTCTCTACTGACGCTGCGGCCGGGGTTTCGGCCGGAGGGGCGGAGAATTGGCCCGCCTTTGCGCGCGCATCGGCTGGACATCGCCCGTAATGGTAGAGAGGGCGCGGGATGCGCCCC
>JAPKYU010000420.1 GCA_026394175.1 Acidobacteriota bacterium
GCTGGGGCGGGCGCGCCAGGAAATTGACAAGCGCGACCGGGACTTGATTGAAAAAGTGGAGTGGGCGCGCTCCCTGCAGGCGGACCTGGAGCGGGCCCGCCGCATTTTGGACGAGCGGCAGACCGAAGTCGACGACCGGACCGCGTGGGCCTTCCGCCTGCAGGCCGAGGTCGAGCGCGCCGCCGCCCGGAACCTGGAGTTGAACGCGGAAAACGACGGCCTGCGTTCCGAGCTGCACCAACTGCAGGCTGGCCTCGAGGCCGAGCGCGAGCAGCGCCGGCAACTGCAGGCCACCGTCGAGGAGCGCAGCGCCTGGGCGCTGCGGCTCGATGCCGAGGCCGAATCGTTGCGCGCCGACATGCGAATGATCCTCGGTTCCATCTGGTACCGCCTGGGCAAGAAACTGCGTCTCGGCCCTGTGCCTCGAGTCGATCGCGAGCGGGGGAAGCAATGATCGTCTTGCGCCTGCTGGCCGGCATGCTGGTGGCGGTGGCGCTGTTGCCGCTGCTGGCCCTGAATGCCCTCAGCCTGGCGCTGGTGGACCTGTTCTGCGCGCTGTTCGACAGGCGCCGCCCAGCCATTCCGGCCCGTGACTCCGCCGTGCCGGATGGAGCTCGGCCGGCGGCGCCCCTGCAGGATTCGGCGACGGTTGTCGGATGGACTCCGCCCGTCTCGCTGAGCGTCGTGATTCCAAGCTGGAACGGCCGCGACCTGCTGGAGAAGTTCCTGCCCTCGGTGGTCCGCGCCGCCTCCTTCCATTCCGGCAACGAAGTGATTGTCGTGGACAACGCCAGCGACGACGGCTCGGCCCAGATGCTGGCCGAGCGCTTCCCGGAGGTGCGGGTCCTGCGCCTGCCACGGAACCTGGGCTTCGGCGGCGGGAACAACGCCGGCGTCCGGGCCGCCCGAAACCGCGTGGTGGTTATCTTGAACAACGACATGCGCCTCGAGCCCGACGCTCTCCAGCGCCTGCTCGAGGGGTTTCAGGACCAGGCTGTCTTTGCCGTCAGCGCGCAGATTTTCTTCCTCGACTGCAACAAGCGCCGGGAGGAGACGGGGCTGACCGAAGGCTTCTTCGCGGAAGGGTTTTTCCGGTTCCGGCACGCCGCGGAAGATGTTTCCGGCCTGTATCCGGCGTTTTACGCCGGGGGCGGCTCCAGCGCCTTCGACCGCGAGAAATACCTGGAGCTGGGCGGGTTCGACCCGCTGTTCCATCCCTTTTATGTGGAGGACGCCGACCTTTCCTACAACGCCTGGAAGCGGGGCTGGAAGGTGCTGTATCAGCCCTCGGCCATCGTGCATCACGAGCATCGCGGCACCATCGGCCGGCGGTTTTCGGCGGCCCGGATCGACGCCGTCCTGAAGAAGAACCACATCCTGATGGTGTGGAAGAACGTGCACCGCTGGCGCTGGCTGGCCGGCCACTTCTTTTTCCTGTATGTAAACCTGGTGCTCTCGGCGGTGTTCGGCGGAAACCCGCTGCGGATCACCCTGCCGGGCTACCTGGGGGCGCTGGGCGGCAGCCGGCGGGCGTTGGCGGGCCGCCGCAGGGCGCGGGCGCTGGCCGCGGTCGATGATGCGGAGGCCGTGCTGCGGCCGCAACCGGCGTATTACCGCGACCGCTTCCTGCCCGCGGCTGGGGCCGAAGACCGGCCGCTGCGCATCCTCTTTCTCGCGCCCTACTCGCTTTACCCGCCCACCCACGGCGGCGCGGTCTTCATGTACCAGACCGTGCGGGA
>JAPKYU010000684.1 GCA_026394175.1 Acidobacteriota bacterium
GCTGGTCACGCTGACCTTCCTGACGCTCATCAGCGCTCTGGGACCTTCCGGCGCATTCTGGACCTACGCCTTCTTCTGCCTGGTGACGTTCATCTTTGTCTGGCGCGTCGCCCCGGAAACCAAGGGCCGTTCGCTCGAAGAAATCGAGCGGCTTTGGCATCCGCGCCAATAATTGCCTATCAGGCTTGTAATTCTTCCACATTGTGGCATAATTACAAGGATGGTGCCCCGCGCTCTTGCGCCCCGGCTTTGGTCGCTGATGGACCGCTTCCCCGCGGTCGCTCTTCTCGGCCCGCGGCAGGCCGGCAAAACGACCCTCGCACACTTGGTCGCGGATGAACTCGCTGAGAAGGCGGTCTACCTGGATCTGGAGCTCCCCTCGGACCGCGCCAAACTTTCCGATCCTGAACTCTATTTCTCGGCCCACGAGAACCAGTTGGTGATTCTCGACGAAATCCACCGCGCGCCAAACGTTTTTCAGACGCTGCGGAGTGTCATCGATCGCCGGCGCCGCAAAGGCATCCGAGCCAAGCAGTTCCTCCTGCTGGGCTCGGCATCGATGGACTTGCTCAAGCAATCGGCCGAAAGTCTGGCGGGGAGAATTGCCTACCTGCATCTCGCCCCATTCATCGTTACGGAGATCGGAGCGTTTGGGGCCAACGCCGCAGACCGGCTCTGGGAGCGCGGCGGGTTCCCGGACAGCTTCCTGGCGGAGGATGATGCCGGCAGCTTCCAATGGCGCCTGGCGTTCATCCAAACATACCTCGAGCGCGACATTCCGGCGCTGGGGCCGCGTGTCCCGGCCGAGACGCTGCATCGCTTCTGGCAGATGCTCGCTCACAGCCAGGGCCAGTTGCTCAACGCCGCGCGCCTTGCGGCCGGCCTGGGAGTCAGCGGGCAGACTGTCGCACGATACCTCGACATACTCGTGGATCTGCTCCTGGTGAGGCGGATTCAGCCCTGGATCCCCAACATCTCGAAGCGGTTGGTGCGCTCGCCCAAGGTGTATGTGCGCGACAGTGGCATCGTTCACGCCCTTCTCGGGATCAGGGAGAAGGAGCAACTGCTCGGCCATCCGGTCGTTGGCCCAAGCTGGGAAGGTTTCGTCGTCGAGAACCTTCTCGTGGCCGCTCCGCCCGGATCGAACGCATGGTTCTACCGCACCTCCGCCGGAGCCGAGATCGATCTGCTGTTAGAACTGGGGCCCAGGAAGCTGTGGGCCATCGAAGTGAAGCGATCGCTCAGCAGCCCGCACCCAAGCAAGGGCTTCCACATGGCCTGCGCGGACGTGAAGGCCACCCGCCGTCTCGTTGTGTACCCCGGACACGAGCAATACCGCATTGATTCCTTGACGCAGGTTGTGCCTCTATCCGCCATTCTCCAGGGCCGTTTCGACTAAGGATTGATCTCCGGCTGGAGGCTCTTGGCGGAGGCGGCGGGAGGGATTTGGTCAGGCGCTGGGGAAGTTCAGGCGCTTCTCGATTTCCATGATGCGCCGCTCGCAGGTGTTCAGCCGCTCGCCGACCGATGCGGCGGCACGATCTAACTGGCTCAGGTGCTTCTGATCGGCGTCCGCGAATGAATAGAACGCGGTAAGGAGTTTCGTCTCCGTATCGGTGACGAATTCCCGCATTTCCGCGAAGCCCTGCTTCATTTCAGCGGCCATTCGCTTCTCAAGGTCGGCCAAATCTCGCTTGATCCGCTTCTCAACGTCGGCCACGTCCTGCTTGGTTGCGGGCTTCTGTCCGTTATCCATGGGTGCAATGATACATCAAACAGGGCCCAGGGAATGGTGGAGGCGGCGGGAGTCGAACCCGCGTCCGGAAAAGCCCACCACGAGAAGAACTACATGCTTAGTCGCGTTCCGTTTGATTTCGCCAGGCTCGATTTGGAGCGGACAAGAACCGAGCCCCGCTAGCCCGATTGATCTCACCGGCTATCCACGGACCGAGGACAGCCGGCCAGCCCGCGATCAATGACGCCATCCGCCAGCCCACGGGCGGGCTACCGAATGACGACACCGCTAATTAGGCGGCGTAGGCCAACTGTGAGTTGGCAGTTGTGGTTTTCCAAGCGATTACGGGTGCCTGGCCCCCGGCATGCCTTCCCGCAGCAATTCAATCCCGTCGAATCCGTTACGCCCCCTTTCCGATTACATTATAGCATGGCGTGCGAGCCAGTCGGAATTTCGGATTGCGGATTGCGGATTTCAAGCCCCCGGCTCGAAATCCGCAATCCGCAATTGATTGACACCCATCCCGGACCTTGCGGATAATAGGCTCACTTCCATGGCAGATCCCGTCGAGACGAAAAAAGCGCTTGAAGCCGGGCTGGAGAGTTTTCTCAGCAAGCAGTTGCCGAAATTCCGCGAAGCGTTACTCGAGGAATTGGCGGCGGCTGCGCCACCGGCGGGCGTATCCTCGGCCGCCCTGAGCTCCGCGTTTTACCGCATCGCGGGCGGCCGCACGCAAACCGAGATCATGCAGAGCCTGCTGGACGCCAGCGCCGGCTTCGCCTGCCGCGCGGCGGTGCTGGTGGTCAAGAGCGACCGGCTGGACGGCTGGCGCTCCCGCGGATTCGACAGCGCCGCGGCCGGCCGCCTGCGTGAGCTGCATGTGGCCCCGGAAGGCGACGCGGGCTGGACGCAGGCCCTGGCCGGCCAAAGCGCCGGCGCGGCGGTGACCGAACCCGTCCCTGCCGCCGTGGCCGCGGTCTTTTTCGGCGCGCTGGGCGCCCCGGCTGACAACCGCGCCTACCTGCTGGCGTTGATGGTCAAAGACCGTCCGGTGGCCATGCTCTACGCCGACGGCGGGAGTCCGGCGGGTGTCGCAGACCTGCCGGCCCTGGACCTGCTCGCCAGGATCACGGGGATGTGCCTGGAATTGTTGTCGGTCCACGGGCAACGCCCGGCGGTAGCCGCGGCGGCGGCAGCTACGGCTGCGCCGGCCGCACGCCCGGCTGAACCGGAGCCCGAACCGGCGCTGGCCCCGGAACCTGTCGCCGCCGCGCCGATCCCCAAGCCAGAACCCGTTGCTGCCCCGGTACCCGCGGCAGAGCCCGCCCCGGCTGACAACCGCGCCTACCTGTTTCCATCAGCAGTTGCTGCAGCGGATCGCACAGAACGACCCGGCAGTTTTGGGCGCCGATTATCCCGGCCCCCTCGTCTAAAAGATTTGGTTTGGACCCCGGCAAGACTTCCATGACTCGGTTTCGGTCGTGTTCCTTCCCGGCGCGGCGATTCCTCTCCGGCCGCGGATTGACGGCGATTCAATTTACGTGCCTGCTCGCGGGCCTTCTGTTTTGGGGCAGCGGCCGGCTTTCGCCTCTGGTAGGAGCAGCCGGCGCCACCGATCGGGCTGCGACGCCTTCCACCACCGCGGAAAAAGCAACACACTCGGCCGCTGCCAAGAAGCGATCGCAGTCGAGCAGCCGCAAGACAAGCGCGAAAGAAAGCCACAACATCGCCCCGCCCCGGCGGTTCACGCTGGCCGGCAGCGGGCTGGAGCCCACCCACAATCCGTTGCTGGCCGACCCGGTCATGGGCGAGTTGCGGGCGGTTTCCAGGCCGTTCGTGGAGTCGGCGACACCGCCGCGGCGGCGGGAACTGGAGCAATTTGCCGCCCGCCACCCCGCACACCAGGCCGGCGCGTTGGCGTATCTGGCGCTGGGCTACAGCGCCATCGAGGAAAAACGGTTCAACGAGGCGGCAACGTATCTGAAGTCCGGACGCGCGATTCGTTCCCAGGTGGCGGATTACCTGGACTACTTCCTGGCCTCCTCGCTCCAAAGCACGGGCCGCCACCGGGAAGCGCTCGAGGTGCTGGACGGTTTCGAACAGCGCTACCCGAGCAGTTCGCTGGGGGGCCGCGCGGTGCTGGCGCGGGCGGAAAGCTGGATCGCCACCGGCCAGGCAAGCTCCGCGGCGGCATTGCTCAAGTCCCGCCTCGGCGCTCTGAAAGCGCCGGAAGCCGAGGTGCTGCTGGGCCGCGCCTGTGAGGCGGCGGGCGACCCGTCCGCGGCAGCGGAGGCCTACCGGCACGCGTATTACCTCTATCCCAATTCCGACGAAGCCGACGATGCCGAACAAGCGCTCAACCGGCTGGCGCGCCGGCCGGGCAAGGTCATCCCGCCGGCATCGATCGAAATGCGCAGGCTGCGCGCCGAACTGCTGCAGTCGGCCCGCCAGTACCGCCGCGCGGCGGATGCCTACCGGGAGCTGGCGGCGGCCACCGGCGGCGTCGAGCGCGAGCGGGCACTGGTGGCCGCGGCGGCGGCCACCTTCCAGGCCGGAATGACTTCCCGGGCTTACACCACGCTGGCGGCCCTGCGCGTCTCCGATGCCGCTGCCGACGCCCAGCGCCTCTACTACCTGGGCGAATGCCAGCGCCGGATGTCGCGTGGCGAGGCCTACCTGGGGACCGTGCGGCGCCTGGGCGAGATGTATCCGAACTCGCCCTGGCACGAGGAGGCGCTTTTCTCGGCGGGCAACTACTACCTGCTGAAACGCTCACCCGACGATTACGCCCGCTATTACCGCATGCTGTACGAGCGCTTCCCGGCGGGCAAGTACGCGGCGCTGGCGCACTGGCGAGTGGCCTGGAAAAATCACCGCGCGGGCGAGTATGAAACGGCCCGCCGCCTGTTCCAGGAGCAGGTCACGCGCTACCCGGACAACCCGCTGGCGGCCGGCGCCGGGACCTGGCGGTGCTGGAACTGCGGCATTCCACCGACGACCCCGCGCATTCCCAGTACCTGATGCTGGAGCTGGCGCGCCTGGAACGCGACCGGGGAAGGTTCCGCACGGCCATCGAACACATCCGCCGCGTCTATCCCAACTACTTCGCCTTTCCGTTCGACGAGCTGGACCGCCATACCTGGGAGCTGCTGTTCCCGCTGCCCTGGTGGTCCACGGTGCAGGCCAATGCCCTGGGTGCCGGGCTGGACCCCTACCTGGTGATGGCCTTGATCCGGCAGGAGTCCGCGTTCAACCCCTGGGCCATTTCCTCGGCCCGCGCTTACGGCCTGATGCAGTTGCTGCCGGCCACGGCGCGCCAGCTCTCGCCCAGGGCGGGCACCAAGCGGCGGCCTAATACCTCCATCCTTTTTGACCCGGTCACCAACATCCAGCTCGGCACGCGTTACCTGACGGACATGCTGGCGCACTTCGGCGGACGGCTGGAGCCGGCCCTGGCCGGCTACAATGCCGGCCCCGAGCGCGTGGACCTCTGGCTGGCCGCCGAGAACGGCGACGACCCGGCGCAGTTCGTCGAGAGCATCCCTTTTACGGAGACCAGGGAATACGTCCAGGCCGTGGTCCGCAACGCGGCCATCTACCGCCGGCTGTACGCTTCAAAATAAGTCCAAGGGTCCAAGGGTCAAACCATGAAAAGCAATTGCTCCGTTTTCCTTCTTTGAGGTTCCACCTCCCTACTCTTAAACTGGACCTTTGGACCTCTGGACCCTTGGACCTGATTTCACACAAGGCGCAGCAGTTTACCGAGTCGGTCATTCGGGAGATGACACGGCTGGCCATGCGGCACGGCGCCGTGAACCTGGCTCAGGGCTTCCCCGACTTCCCCGCCCCGGCCGAAATCAAGGAAGCGGCGAAGCGGGCGATCGACGCCGACATCAACCAGTACGCCATCACCTGGGGCGCCCACTCGCTCCGGCAGGCGGTTGCCGCCCAGACCAAGCGGTTTCTGGGGCTGACAATCGACCCGGAAACTGAGATCACCGTCTGCTGCGGCGCCACCGAGACGATGATGGCCTCGTTGCTGGCGCTGGTAAACCCGGGCGACGAGGTGGTGATCTTCGAGCCGTTTTACGAGAACTACGGCCCGGACGCGATCCTGTGCGGCGCCGTCCCGCGGTTCGTGAAACTTCGCCCGCCCGACTGGACCTTCGACGAAAACGAGGTCCGTGCGGCATTCAACAACCACACCCGCGCCCTGATCCTGAATACCCCGAACAATCCGACGGGCAAGGTTTTCTCGCGCCAGGAGCTGGAATTCCTGGCTGCGCTGTGCCGCCGGTGGAACGTACTCGCCGTGACCGACGAGATCTATCAGCACATCATTTACGGCGCGCGGCCGCATGTGGCCATGGCGACGCTGGACGGCATGCGCGAGCGGACGGTCACGATCAACGGCATGAGCAAGACGTACAGCGTGACGGGGTGGCGCGTGGGCTGGGCCATCGCGCCGCCGCCGATTACCGCCGCCATCCGCAAGGTCCACGATTTTCTGACGGTGGGAGCGGCCGCGCCGCTGCAGGAAGCCGGCGCCCTGGCCTGCGCGCTGCCGGATTCCTACTATCGCGAGCTGGCCGCTGCCTACCGCGCGCGCCGCGATCGGCTGCTGCCCCAGCTTGAGGCCGCCGGTTTCGCCTGCTATCGCCCCGACGGCGCGTACTACGTCATGACCGACATCAGCCGCTTCGGCTTCGCCAACGACGTGGAGTTTGCGCAATTCCTGGTTCGCGACGTCGGCGTCGCTGTAGTTCCCGGCTCGAGTTTCTACCACCACCCCGCCGACGGCAGCCGGCAGGTGCGCTTCTGCTTCTGCAAGCGCGACGAAACGCTTGATGAGGCCGGCCGCCGCCTGCAGAGCCTGACGGGTCGAACCGAGCCGCGACCGTAAGGGAGCGTCCCCGCCTCCTTCTCCCGCGGACCGGCCCGTGTCTGGGACGCTCCCTTACGGTCGCGGCTCGGTTTCTGCGCCTTTTCATTGTCTCTGGTGCCGCGCAGGGGTATGGTGGACTGCCTTGAGAATACGGCGGGCGACGGGCCCGCCGTTCTTCCGTTCCGTGGCCCTTCGACCTTGCTTTCGGCACCGGCCCGTTCCAAATTAGTGCCAACAGAGAAAGAGTACTATTGCCGCTGCAGCACGGGCCGATATACAACTGGGTGTGTGTTACAGGGGTGAATGACAGGCGTGCGGCGCTCGGTTGCCTGCCTGCGCGTGTCGGCGGCGCTGTTCTGCGGAATCGTTCAAGCTGCCACTGAAAGCTGCTTGACTTGACCGCCCGCCCGCGGTAATATGCTTTGAACCTCCCCCCCTTGGAGACCACTATGCTGCGATGTGTGCGCGTTTGGCCTGTGGTATTGGCTGTTCTTTTTGGCGGAATCGTTCAAGCTGCCACTGTTGAAAGTCAGATGATCACCAAGTCGGTGCCGGCGTCAGGCTCTTGCGCTCCGATTCCGACCCCGGCCACCAGCTTCTTGACGACCGCCAAGGAAGCGTACCTGTACTTCATCCTGCGGGGCGTGAAGCTGGGCGACGTGGTAGCCACCGAGTGGACCGCGCCGGACGGCAGCATTCCCACTCCTCCCAGCGGCCCCTACGAGCCGGAAACCCAGGCGGGCGACTGGTGCTATAAGGAGAGACTGCCCATCGCCGGCGACGTGGGCGCGAAATCACCGGGCACCTGGCGCGTGCGCGCATACGTGAACGGCACGCTGATATTCACCCTGACGTTCACCATCGACGCGCCGGCAACCACCGGCGGGCTGACGGCCAAGATTAACCAGGTGATCACCAGCGCCTGCCCCAAGATCACCGTGGTGGCCTCGGTCACCGATAGCACCGGCAAGCCGGTGACCAGCCTGAACTCCAGCAACTTCACGCTCAAGGAAGACGGGACAATCCAAACCATCACGGTGTCGAGCACCGGCAGCGGCGGCGGGACCGCCATGTCGCTGGCCCTGGTGATCGACCACAGCGGATCGGTAAGCGGCCAGCCCCTGACCGATGAGAAGGCGGCAGCCAAGGCGCTGGTGGCCCAGCTCGGCGCTTCCGATGCCGTGGCCGTCTTTGGGTTCGGGGATTCCGTGGAGTCGGTGCTGGACTTCACCACCGACAAGACGCGCATCAACAGCGCCATTGACGGGATCGGCGGCAGCGGCTCGACCGCGCTGTACAAGGCCGTGGTGACCGCCGCCCAGAAACTGGCCCCGCGCAGCGGCCGCAAGGCCATCGTGCTGATGACCGACGGCGAAAACAACCAGGGCGGCACCATCGAGGAAGCCATCAACCAGGCCAAACTGGCCGGCGCCCCGGTGTTCCCCGTGGGCTTCGGCTCGGTCAATACCACGGTCCTGACGCGGATGGCGACGGAGACAGGCGGCACCTACACGTCGGCAGCCAATTCCGGCAGCCTGCTCAGCATCCTGCAGAACATCGGCGCGGTCATTGCTGCGCAGTATGAGATCAGCTACACCACCTCGAACGCTTCGTCCAACCATAGCCTGGAGCTGACGGCGCAATCGGGCGGCAACAGCAGCGCGGCCGTCACGCAAAGCACTACAGCCTGCCAGTCCAGCGGCTCGGCGGCGGCGGTGACCCTGAAGGTCGAAAATACGACGGCGGCCCCGGGGGCTACGGTGGATGTCCCGGTGACGCTGACCGCCACCACGGCCCCATCCGGGTTCCAGTATGACCTGGCCTATGACAACTCGAAGTTGACCTTCGTGCAGGCCAAGCAGGGCGACCAGACCAAGGCGGCCAACAAAGACATCAGCACCAACGCGCTCAGCTCCAGCTCACTGCGCGTGTTGGCGGCCGGGCTGAACCAGGGCCTGATCGGCAACGGCACCGTGGTGCTGATGAATTTCCGGCTGAGCAGCGGCTTCAGCTCCGGCACCGCCAACCTCACCTGCTCGGGCGCGGCGTCTACCGATGCCAACAGCAGGGCCATCACGCCCACCACCTGCCAGAGTGGCACGCTGACGGTGCGCGGGGCATGCTCCTGTGACGTCAACGGCGACGGAACCATCAACGTTTCCGACGTGCAGTTGATCGTCAACCAAGCCCTGGGCATCGTCAGCAACCGCTGCGACATCAACGCCGATGGCCAGACCAACGTGCTCGACGTGCAGATGGTCGTGAACGCCACGCTGGGACTGGGCTGCAAGTAGCAGTGACGAGTGACAGGTGACGAGTGAGGAGCTTCTATCACTCGTCACCTGCCGCGCAGTACATGGACTCTGTTTGTAACGCTATTGGAGGGGAAAATGTTTCTCCGCGTTCTGTTTACGATGCTGTTTGCGGGCGCCTCGCTGTTTGCCGGCACGCTGGCCGTCGGCACCGGGGTGGCATCCAGTTCCAGTAACGCCACGATCAATGTCACCTACACGGCGGGGGGCACCGCGGCCACCAGCCTGCAGTTCGATCTGACGTTCGACAGCACGGTGCTGCTGGTCACCGGCACGGGCGGCTCCGCGGCCTCCAGTGCCGGGAAAACCCTGCAGACCTCGCAGCCGGACTCGGCCAACGCCAACACGATGCGCTTCATGGTCTTTGGCTTCAACCAGAACGCCATCGGCGACGGCGTGGTGGTGGTGCTCAATATCGGCGTCCGCAATGCCACCTACAGCGGCACGCTCACCCTGCAGATCAGCAACATCGTGGCCTCCACCACCTCCGGGCCGGCGGTAGCCGGGACGAACGGTTCGGTGACGGTCGGCAGCGGCGGGGAGCCAAGCCCCAGTGTGCCCTCGGCCGGCGTGACCAATGGCGCCAGCTTCGAGGCCGTGATTGCTCCCGGCGCGTTTATCACCGTGTGGGGCACCAACCTGGCGCCGCGCTCGGTCCCGGTCCAGGGCCGCGGCTGGAGCGCCAATGATTTCCAGGGGATGAACCTGCCTACCAAGCTGGACAATTACAGCGTCACCATCAACGGGAAGCCCGGGTACTTCGCGTTCATCCACGCCGGCCAGTTGAACGTGCTGGCGCCGAACGACACCGGCGATGACCGCATGGTGCTCGTCCAGGTGCTCAGCCCCAACGGGAACAGCTCCGCGGTGCAGGCCAAGTGGCAAAAGTACGCGCCCGCCTTCTTCTGCCAGAACATTGCCGGGAAATTCTACTTGGCCGGTCCGGCGCGCGGGGTAAGGCCCGGCGCGACCATCGAAACCTACGGGACGGGATTCGGACCCACCAATCCCGCATACCCGGAGGGCCAGATCCTGACGCAAGCCTACCCTGTGCCGACCGGCGCCGTGACCGTCAAGGTGGGGAGCGCCAACGCGCAGGTAGTGTGGGCCGGCCTCACCTACGCCGGTGTCTACCAGATCAACATCGTGGTGCCGACTCTGGCCGACGGCGATTACGCGGTGGTGGCCACCATCGCCGGCTACAACAGCCCGGACGCCAAAGCCTACCTGACCATCAAGAACTAGACCTGAGGCCGGAGACCTGAGACCGGAGACTGGAACCCTCAGGTCTCAGGTCTCAGGTCTCAAGCTCTCGGTTTCGTCTGGGTGTGTTCTTTGCCGTTTTACCAGCCAAATTCCTGGCGGCTTCCTTGACAATCCTACGCTGATGGCGTACCCTCTGATTTGTACGCTATTGGCGTACTGAGACTCGAAATGGAGTTCATTGAGGCGCCGGCTTTCACGCGTCGTGTGTCGGCATATCTGGACGATGACGAGTATCTCCGACTGCAGGCCGAGCTTGCCGGAAATCCGGAGCTTGGGGATGTCATGCCTGGCACGGGTGGATTTCGGAAAGTCCGTTGGCCGGACCCGCGGCGGGGCAGAGGTCGAAGAGGCGGTTTGCGGATTATTTACTTCTACTTCGAATCTGACCAGCAGATCTGGCCCATGACGCTATACGGCAAAGACGAAGCGTCCGACCTGGACACGAAAGAGAAGAAGGCGCTCAAGGCGGCGATCGAACTGGAGGTGAAGGCACGCGCTATCAAGAGGGCTGCACTCCGGGGCAGCTCGCGGAGGACACGGTAATGGCAAGAAGGAGAGTTTTCAATGAGCTGATGGAAGGCGTGGCTGCAATGGAGGGCCACCGCGCAGGCAAGCTCACGCTTCGCAGCTACAAGGTCGAACCAAGACCGCTTCCGAAGGTTGACTCCAAGCTGATCAAGGAAACGCGAGAGGGGCTTGGGTGTTCGAGAGCTGTGTTCGCGCGCAAACTCCGGATCAACGAAAGAACTCTCGAAAAATGGGAACAAGGCCGCGCAAAACCCAATCCCCAAGCGGCCGCTCTTGTTCTCCTCGTTCGCAAGTACCCCGACACGCTTGACCGTCTGGAGGGGCTCGCTGCCAGGCGATCGAGTGTCCAGGAAAGGACAAAGCATCCGGCCTGAGCGCCAAGCAGAAGAAGGCGCTGAAGGCAGCTATGAAACTGGAGTTGAAAGCACGTGCGGCGAAGAGGGCTGCGCGAGGTCTCAAGTTCGACCCGTGGTAAGATTGCCCCTGATGCTGGAGACTTTTCTCATTCCTGAGCAGACGGTGGAGGCCAAGGGCGAGGCCACCGC
>JAPKYU010000454.1 GCA_026394175.1 Acidobacteriota bacterium
CGTGTAGTCGTCGTGGTCGGCGGTGGAGTCGAACCGGTCGGCTGCCACCTCCCCGAGTTTCCAGGCGGGGTCCTTATAATTGTCGGCCGGCTCCGGCGCGCCGGCAATGCTGTTCGGCCAGTAGTTGGGGTTGGAGCCGTAGGTCTCGGCGGTTGCCAGGGCTCCATCGCGGATGTAGTTCGCCACTTGGCAGCGTGCGCGGTTCACCGGAAGCTGCTGCCAGTTCGTGCCCACCCGGTGCAGGTGCGCGTCCGCGTAGCTCATCAGCCGGGCCTGCAACATCTTGTCGGGGCTCGGTTCAATCCCGGGGACCAGGGCGCTGGGCTTGAACGCCGACTGCTCCACCTCGGAAAAATAATTCTCCGGGTTGCGGTTCAACTCCAGAACCCCCACCTCGATAAGCGGGAATTCGGCGTGGGGCCATACCTTGGTCAGGTCGAACGGGTTCCAGCGGAAGCTCCCGGCCTGTTCCCGGGTCATCACCTGGATCAGGAACCGCCACTTCGGGAAGTCGCCGCGCGCAATCGACTGGTGAAGGTCGCGCTGATGGCTTTCGCGGTCTTCGCCGATGATGCGCGCGGCTACATCGTCGTCCAGGGTTTTGATGCCTTGCAGGGTCTTGAAATGGAACTTGCACCATACGCGCTCGCCCTGGCTGTCGAGGAGCGAGTAGGTGTGGCTCCCATAGCCGTTCATGAAACGGTATCCGGCGGGAATTCCGCGGTCCGAGAACAGAATCGTAACCTGGTGCAGCGACTCCGGACACAGAGACCAGAAGTCCCACTGCATGTCCTGCGACCGCATGTTGGTTTTCGGATCGCGCTTCTGGGTGTGGATGAACATCGCGAACTTGTAGGGGTCGCGAATGAAGAACACCGGGGTGTTGTTGCCGACCAAGTCCCAGTTGCCTTCTTCGGTATAGAACTTCAGGGCAAAGCCGCGAACGTCGCGCTCGGCATCGGCGGCGCCGCGCTCGCCGGCGACCGTGGAGAAGCGGAGGAATACCTCGGTTTGCTTGCCGATCGCGGACAGGAACTTGGCCTTGGTGTAGCGGGTCACATCGTTGGTGACCGTGAGCGTCCCGTAGGCGCCCGACCCCTTGGCGTGCACGACGCGTTCCGGAATTCGTTCGCGGTTGAAGTGCTGCATCTGCTCGAGTAGTTCGACGTCTTGCATCAGCACCGGACCTCGCGGCCCGGCGGTAAGGGCTTGTTGCATGCCGATAGGTTTGCCGTCCTGCGTTGTCAGGAGCGGCGCTTCACGACCGTTCTTCTGCATGGCTGGTGATGTTCTCCTTTCGCGTTCTCCCGGATGGTGGCGCGCCTTTGGGAGACACTGCACGATGGCCCTCCTTTGCGGGGTCATTCGCAAGCGTCCTGTTTGCGCCAGTTGATCCAGATGCCGCCGGATATTCTGCCCACGAGATTAGAGTAGGTCCAAATTGCGCTCCAGTCAATTTGCGGCCCGTGCGATGGTGTCTTGGTGCCTTGGTGGTGAATGGAATAGAATGGCGCGTACTTGTCCGCAGACAAGGATGGAGTGAGCATGAAGCAGCAATGTCACGTGGCGATGGTGTATTTCGCGTGGGCCGCGTACCTGGGGACGGTGGCGGCGCTGGCGCTGACCGGGCGCTACTGGCTGGCGGGCGCCTGACTGGTGTTCGGCGCACTCGGGCAGTGGGCCTACGTCAACGCCTTCCCAAGCATCTCCCATTACTTCGGTTATGGCCGGGTCGATGACCAGCGCACGCGGGAGGTGGCGCCGGTCTCGCTTCCGGTCACGTTCTATACCGCCATCGGCTGCCCCTTCTGCCCGCTCGTCGAGCAGCGCCTGCTGACGCTGCAGAAGCAGATGGGCTTTGAGCTGAAGAAAATCGACATCACGCTCCGGCCACAATTGCTGATGGAGAAGGGAATTCGCGCGGTGCCGGTGGTGGAGGCCGGCGGGCGGCGCCTGGTCGGCCACGCCACCACGGACCAGCTCGCGGCGCTGCTGATGGGCGCGCCGCCCCGGCCGGCTGAGGTAAAATGAAAAGCTTCGCGAAAGGACGAGGGCATAGCAGATGCGCAACGTCATCATCATCGGTTCCGGGTGCGCCGGGCTTACGGCCGCCATCTACGCGGCGCGCGCCAACCTTAACCCCCTGGTCATCGAGGGCTGGGAAACCGGCGGGCAGTTGACGCTGACGACCGCAGTCGAGAATTTTCCCGGCTTCCCGGAAGGAGTCATGGGGCCGGAACTGATCACCCGCATGAAGGAACAGGGCGCCAAGTTCGGCGCCGAATTCAAAAGCGGCTCGGTGACCGAGGCCTGCTTGAGCAGCCGCCCCTTCAAGCTGAAGGTGGAAGGGGAGGAGATGGAAACGCGCAGCCTGATAATCGCCGCGGGGGCCTCGGCACAGCTCCTGGGCCTGGAGTCGGAGAAGGAGCTGATGGGCCACGGCGTCTCCACCTGCGCCACCTGCGACGGCTACTTCTACCGCGGGCGCAAGGTGGTGGTGGTGGGCGGGGGCGATTCGGCCATGGAAGAGGCCACGTTCCTCACCCGCTTCGCCGCCTCCGTAACCATCGTGCACCGCCGCGATCAGTTCCGGGCCTCGAAGATCATGATCGCCCGCGCCCGCGCCAACCAGAAGATCAAGCTCGTGCTCGATGCCGTGGTGGACGACATCCTGGACACCAAGCAGGGCGTGGTGACGGCCGTCAGATTGAGGAACGTCAAGAGCGGCGAGGTGACGGAACTGCCCACCGACGGCGTGTTCATGGCCATCGGCCATCGCCCGAATACCGAGGTGTTTCGCGGCCAGCTCGAGCTGGACCGGGACGGGTACATCGTGTCCCGGGCGTTCGTCCGCACCAGCGTGGAAGGCGTATTCGCGGCCGGCGACGTTCAGGATCGCGAGTGGCGCCAGGCCGTCACGGCCGCCGGAAGCGGCTGCGCGGCCGCCATCGCCGCCGAGCGCTGGCTGGAGGCCCAACACTCTTAGGTTTCGGGTGTCAGGTTATCTCGGTGACACGTCATACCTGACACCTGACACCTGACACCTGGCATATGCTGCTACGACGTGTGTTGTTGTATGCCGCCGACCGTCCGTTCATACGTAATTTCATGCTTCATTCCCGCGCGGCGCGGGCCCTGGCGCTGCGCTTTGTTGCCGGAGAAAAAGTTGAGGACGTGCTGGGCGCCGCCCAGGCCATTGGGGAGGCGGGGTTCAGCGCCAGCCTCGATTACCTGGGGGAGAATGTCACGCAGTTCTCGGAGGCGGAAGCCGCCCGGGACGTCTACCTGTGCCTGCTCGACCAGATCCAGGCCCGCGGCCTGAATACCAACGTTTCTGTAAAGCTGACGCAGCTTGGGTTGGATCTTTCCCAACCACGGTGCCAGGAGCACGTGGCCGCGGTGGTTGAGCGCGCTGCCTCCCACGGAAACCTGGTGCGGGTGGACATGGAAAGCTCGGCGTACACCGACCGCACGCTGGAAATCGTCCGCGGCCTGCGGCGCCGCTTCGGCAACGTGGGCGCCGTTATCCAGTCCTATCTACGCAGGAGCGAGCGCGACGTCGAGCAGTTGCTGGCCGAGCGGATCCGCATCCGGCTGTGCAAGGGCGCTTACCAGGAGCCGCCCGAGCTGGCCTTCCCGCGCAAAGCCGACGTAGACGCCAATTACGTTCGCTTGATGCGCCTGCTGCTGAAGAGCGGCACCTACCACGCCATCGCCACCCACGACGAGAAGATAGTCCGGGCAACCATCGAGTTTGCCCGCGCCGAGGGCCTGGCGGGAGAGGCCTTTGAGTTCCAGATGCTGTACGGGATCCGGCGCGATCTGCAGGCACGGCTGCGCGACGATGGATGGCGCGTGCGGGTCTACATTCCCTTCGGCAGCCACTGGTTCCCGTACCTGACACGCCGCCTGGCCGAGCGCCCCGCCAACCTGCTGTTCTTCATGAAGAATCTGCTGCGCGGATAACGACCGATCGGTGATCCGTCTTCAGCCTACAGCCTACAGCCTCCTGCTTACTGCCTTCTGCCTTCCGCCTTCCGCCTTCTGCCTTCCGCCTTCTGCCTTCTGCCTACAGCCTACAGCCTACAGCCTACAGCCTACAGCCTACAGCCTACAGCCTACTGCCTAC
The DNA here is from genome assembly GCA_026394175.1 of Acidobacteriota bacterium. Taxonomy (GTDB): domain Bacteria; phylum Acidobacteriota; class Terriglobia; order JAJPHL01; family JAPKYU01; genus JAPKYU01. Next base: position 4,130 of record JAPKYU010000454.1, read on the forward strand.
TGCTTCTTCGCCGGAATCGTCCAGAAATAAATCTTGTGCCCGTCGGCCTCGATTTCCTTCTCCGGGGGCCAATCGCCCATATCGTGGGAGTGCGAGACGATGCGGGTTCCCGGCTTCAGGTCGTTCCACAGTTTCGGCCGGAGTTTCAGGTTCACCCAGGGAAACAGGTAGAGCGTTACGACCGTGGCCTTGCGGATGTCGGCCTCGAACAGGTCTTCGTTGAGGAACCTGACGCGACCGGTGACCCCGGCTTTGCGCGCGTTCTCGTTTGCTTCCTTGATCCTTTGGGGATCGATATCGATGCCCACGCCGCGGGCGCCGAACTTCTGGACGGCGGCAATCGCGATGCGGCCATCGCCGCAGCCCAGGTCATAGACGATGTCGTCTTTGGTGACGTCCGCCAGCTTGAGCATGGCCTCCACGATTTCGGGCGAGGAAGGCTCGTAGTGAACATCGGGCGCCCGCAGCGGCGGCGCTTTCTGCGCCTCGGCGCACGGCGCGCAGACCGCCAGAACCAGCGCCAGTGAAACGATGGTGAAAAGTCGCACAGCGTTTCTCTCCCTGTTTGCGTGTTGAAAAGCCAGAGGATCATATCACGAAGGACAATCTGAGCCGCCACAACGGACCCGCGGCTATAATGGACCGCAGATTCCCCCGGAGGTTGCCATGCCCCGTCGCGACGGGCTGTGGTCGCCGCGCCGCATTGTGGCGGTGTTCGCGGCGGTTGCGCTGGTTCCCGCCGCCGCCCTCGGCTGGCTGAGCTGGCACCTGCTTAAGCAGGACCGCGCCCTGGACAGCCAGCGCCTCCGCGAACGCCTCGAGTATGCCGCCGAT
>JAPKYU010000113.1 GCA_026394175.1 Acidobacteriota bacterium
ACATCCGGCGCGCGAGACGCGCGCTGGCCCTTTTCATTGTCTCTGGACGGTCGCCACGGCGACCATGGGCGACTGCTCTGAAAATATGGAGCGCCGCCGTCTCGGCGGCCCCGGGGCCGGCCGGAGGCCGGCGCTCCATAGGCCGCTTTTCATCGTTTCAGGGTCCCGGCGCGGCGATTGGCGCGCAGGCGGCCGAAATGCGCTTCCAAAAATTCCATCCGCTTCCGCCGCTCGCTGTCCCACTGCCGCGCCTGGATCTTGTCGCCGAACTCCAGGTACTGCGGCTGCTTCACGTTCACCGCCGGCCAGGCGGGCAGGCCGCCGCCGTTGGGGTTGCCGGCCTTGGCGAACCGCACCCAGGCCGCCGACATGGCCTTGGCCAGCGAACGGTCTGTTGCCTCCAGCGGCTCGGGCAGCGATGGATCCGGCTTCATCTGAGAAAGGACACGGTCGAGCGCGTTGAAAACGTAAGGAATCTCGGCCGCATGCACCACGCCCATCCCGCGCTTGGCCAGCATGGGGCTGAGGCGCGTGAAGTAGTACTGGTAGCTCTTCAGGCCCCGGCGCGCCGCCGCGCTCAGCACCAGACGCGTCCCGTAGTGGAATGCGGTGTCGCCCATCACGCGCGCCGCGGCCGCCTCCACTTCCGAATCGGAGGCCACCGGATAGAGGGAGAACGCCTGCTCCGCCGATTCCTGAAACTGGCTCTTCAGGTAGTCGCGATACCCCGCCACGGTCCTGGTGGAGCCGAGTTCTTTCGTGAAAGCGTTCCTGACGAAAGACGTGCCTTCGTCGGCGTTGCTCCCGGCCATGACCGGCAGGCGATGGAAACGCCCGGACTCAAACAGCGCGCCCGGATCGTCGGGAACCACCCAGCCGTCCACGGCCCTGGTGTTTTCCCAGTTGTTCCACTTCTTCATCAGCTCTTCCGGGGAAGCAGCGCGGAGCTTGGAAATATCGGCGCCCAGCTTTTCTCCGGCCTGCTCCAGCGGCGGCCGGCCATACCACGCTTCCCTGGTGTGCGGCAGGGCGGTAGCGATGGCCGCGCTTTCGGCGATGGCGCGATGGAACAGCCCCTTGGCCAGGGGCGAAACCAGCAGCAGGCAAACGCTGGTTCCCCCGGCCGACTCACCGAAAATGGTCACGTTCTTGGGATTGCCGCCGAACGCGGCGATGTTGCGCTGGACCCAGCGGAGCGCTGCGATCTGGTCCAGCAGCGCGTAGTTCCCCGACGAGCCCTGCGCCGATTCCTTGGCCAGCGCGGGGTGGGCGAAAAAGCCGAGAGCGCCCAGCCGGTAATTGATGGTGACCACCACCACACCCTGCCGCGCCAGCGCGTCGCCGTCATAGATGCTGCCGGCGCCGGTGACGAACGCGCCCCCGTGAATCCAGAACATGACCGGCAGCTTCGCTTTCCCATCCTTGGCCGGCGTCCAGATGTTCAGCGTGAGGCAGTCCTCGCTGAGCTTCGGAAGCTTCCCGGTCTGCATGCAGGCCGCGCCGAACTCGGTGGCCTGGCGCACACCCGGCCAGGGCGCGGCGGGTTGCGGCGGCTTCCAGCGCAGCTCGCCGGCCGGCGGCGCGGCGTACGGGATGCCCTTGAACACCCGGATGTCGGCGCCCGTGCCGGCCACCAGCCCGCTCTCGGTGCGCACCGTGTTTTCCGCCGGAAACGTGGAAACCGCGAGGAAGCAGAGCAGAAGAAAGCAGCACAGGAAACGGCAGAAAAAGCGATCTATCAGCGTGCGCATGATTACACCTCCGGCGCAAACTGTACGCCAGGCAGGCTCGGAGTTCAACACCCAGCCAGGGCCATCCGCGGATTCCACAGATTAGGCAGATTAAGATCCAATTCCGAAATCTGCGACATCTGCGTAATCTGCGGACGCGAACCAAAGAACTCCTTCGAAGCTGGTCCGCCGAACACCCGGCATCAGCCGCTGCCGGAAGCGGGAGCAACTCAGGCGCGTCCCCGATTCGCCCGTTTGCGCTGGCATGAGATCAGACGAGCAAATCGGCGGTTGTTCTGAGACAATTGCACCATGGGGATTGAGGAACTTCTGAGCGGGAAGCGCCGCGAAATCCTCGAGATCGCCGAGCGCCATGGCGCTCGCAACGTGCGGGTCTTCGGTTCAGTGGCGCGGGGGGAAGCGCGGCCGGACAGCGATGTTGACTTCCTGGTGGATTGCGGCCCTAAGCGGACCCCTTTTTTCCCCGGTGGCCTCCTAATGGACCTTCAGGATTTGCTCGGGCGCAAGGTCCAGGTCTGTACTGAAGGCGGGCTTCATCCTCGGCTTCGCGACCGCATTTTGAAGGAAGCTGTTTCCTTGTGAAAGACGACCTTTTAGGAAAATGCGCCGGAAATCAACTGGCGGCAGTTGGCCGGGTTTCGCAACGTGGTCGTACACGATTATCTGGGCCTCGAGCTCGACACTGTTTGGAACATCGTCGCCGCTGATCTGCCGGTTCTTCGGCGGCAGCTCGAGCGGTTACGTGAAGGCCTTGGGTCGTAAACTGCCGCGGTGCCGCAAGAGTGAGAGCGATCCTCGCTCAACTCCCAGCGCTGAAATCCTTTCTCTGGGCAAGTGCGACGGCTCGGGCGCTCAGGCGCGGCCCGCTTTTGACCGGCGCCTGCAAGCGCCCTGTCGGGCGGCTGGGGTTGCATGCATGTACATATTGATGTACATTAACGTCATGTCCCATAGGTACTCCATCGCTGAAGCCAGATCCAGCCTCTCCACCATCATTGACCAAGCGGAGGCCGGACTGGAAATCGAGTTGACCCGCCGCGGCAAGCCTGTCGCGGTCGTCGTCTCCTTTCTTAAATTCGAGCGCCTGCGGGCCGACCGGCCTCGCTTCGGTGACGTCTACAGGAGCTTCCTCAAGAAGCACTCGCTCGACCAGGTCGGCCTGGAAGATGACTTCGCTGCGTCCGCTCGGGAGAAGGGCGTGGGACGCGAGGTTTCGCTGTGACGCTTCGGTATCTTCTGGACACGAGCATCGTATCCTCTCCGGCCTCCAAGACCCCCAACCCGGAGATCGTCAGGCGGCTCGACGAGCACGGCCATGAGTGCGCAATCGCGGCGCCGGTGTGGCACGAGCTCACCTACGGCTACCGTCGGCTGCCCAGGGGGAAGCGCCGAGCCGCTCTTGAAACCTATCTCCATGACGTCGTACAGGCGTCATTTCCGATCCTTCCCTACGACGAGGTGGCGGCGGCGTGGCACGGTCGCGAACGAGCACGTCTCGAGGCTCTTGGCCGACCCGCGCCATACGCGGATGGGCAGATCGCTGCCATCGCTCATACCAACGGGCTCGTACTGGTCACCGTCAACGCCAGGGATTTCACCCGGTTCAAAGGGCTGGAGGTAGAGAACTGGTCCAAGCGGGACCCTCGGAGTTGACGGACGCGAACGAAAGAACTCCTAAGGCGGGACCAAATCTGCCAAGTCTGGGGCCAAGCCTCC
>JAPKYU010000048.1 GCA_026394175.1 Acidobacteriota bacterium
GATATCGTCGTTGAGGAACACCCCGAAGAAGCGGGTAGTTACGGTCGGCTTCATCAGGCTCGACATGGAGGTTTCGGTGCTGTCCCAGGCGCTGGGACTTGCGCCGATGGGGACCACCGCGCCGAGCAGGAAGGACGCATACGGGTTACCCGACGTAATCGCGCTCGGGCTGACATAGGTGGAGTTCGTGATGTCGGGGTTGAAACCGAAGCCGGGATTGCAGTTCTGGATGACACTCGGCGCATTTGTGCCCAGCGTCTCGAAGCCGGCCTTCAGGTAGTGACGGCGCTGCTGCCGCGAGACCTTGAGATTCAGACCGTCGCCGTGGGGAGTCTGGTTCCAATACCCACCCGAGGGCCCCATGGTCAGCCACCTTCCGCCGTCGCCGGTGATGCTCATGCGGACCTGCAGTTTTGGGAAGGCCGGATCCGTGTACAGCGGCGCGTAGAACTTGCTGCTCGGATACAGCCCGGCGAAGGTATAGTCCTGAACCTGCGGCGCGAAATGGGATGCATCGGTAAAGTTGTGATAATCCATAGAAGCGGTGACGATCGTCTTCGAGTCGAGCGTGTAGGTCACCGTGCCGGAGTAGGTATTCCCGTCGCGCTGGCTGCCGCGGTCGCTGTCAAAGAGCGGCGAGCCGGTCGGGTTCCCGACCGAAGCGGGAGTGCGGAAGATCTGCACCCGGGCGCTGATGTTGAGCCTGTCGTTCACGTGGAAGTCCACGCGGTCGGCGAAGTTCTTGTACGGGTAGTTGATGGGCAGGGAGCTGATGTAGTTGTTGAGGTGGTCCCAGCCCTGGCCCGGCGCATTCGGCTTCCAGAGCGCCCCCATGAGCTTTACGGCGATGGGATCCTGCCGAGCCTTGGGGATGATGTTGCCGGGGAACGGCGTCCGCGTGATGCCGGTCCCGGTGGCCCCGGTCATCGTGGTCCAGGGATCGTAGATCATCAGCGTCGCGCCGGCCTTGTTGGGCGTCTGGGAGAAGTTCCCCTGGCGTTCGAGATCCGTGGGCAGGGTCGCCGTATAGGGGGAGGCGGCGTTGGTGTACTTCCAGCCCTCGTAGGAGACGAAGTTGAACAGCCGGTTCTTCAGAATGCGGTGGCCCACCGTGCCTCCGAACATGTGCTGCCGGTCCAGGCTGACGGTGCGGAAATAGCGGTCGGAGACGGCATTCGCCCATGGATACCGGCCATTGTAGAAAGCGCTGGCGTGGAGTTGGTTGGTGCCGCCCTTGGTGACGATGGAGATCGCCGAGCCGGAACCGCGCCCGAACTCGGCATCCACCGTGTTCTGGGAAATGGTGATTTCCTGGACCATGTCCGGCGCCGGCACATAGCCGGTCTTGACGCTGACACCGACCCGGCTCCCGTCCACCTGCAGGTCGTTGGAGAAATTCGCCCCGCCGCCGATGCTCAGGCGCCCGGGTCCCCAACTGTTGAACGGCTGGTATTCGGAGCTGGTATCGTCCTTGAGCACCGAGGGGTCGAGCGTCGCCAGCAGGAACGGGTTTCGATACAGCTGCGGAAGGTCCTCCGAGAGCTTCGCTTCGACGGTGGTATCCAGGCTGCTGGTGGTGAACTGGATCTGGGTGGCCTCGGCGGTAACCGTGACGGTTTCGGTAACGCTCCCCGCCTTCAGCGTCGCGTCCACGGTAACGTCTCCGCGGGCCCCCAGTGGCACATTCGCCTGCACGAAGCGGGTGAAACCCGGCGATTCGACGCTGACGCTATAGGAGCCGGGTTCGACGAGGTCGAAAATGTAGCGGCCGGCCGGGGCGGTGCCGCGAACCACGGTGATGCCGGTGTTGTTGTTGCGCAAGGTGACAGTCGCGCTTACGATGACGGCGTCGGAGGTGTCTCTGATGACGCCCTGGATTCGGCCGCGATATTCCTGGGCCGTCAGGGCCGGCGCGACGAGAGTCAGCAGTACCAGCAAACCGCCGAGGACTCGGGCGGCCGCACCGGAGCGCCCGGCAAATCTCGCGAACCTGCCCTGGCGTGGGGCGGAAAACTGCTCCGCCTGGTGTTCTCCAGGCTTTCCGGAGCCCTTGAGTGGAATGGGTTTGGCTTGGCAGGACGCGTTTGTGAACGGAGTCTGCGGAGCGGTTACGGATGGCGGCGGACCGAGGTTCATCTGCATTGTGACCTCCGGACTTCGCGTGTATCACATGGCAGCAGCGAGTGCAATCTAAATCTAAAAGACGAGAAAAGGATCCGTTTTTCGCAGGGTGTCCGCTGGTTTGCCTGTACTTCCCTGCGCGCAATTTGCGATCGAGTACTCGAAACGATCGGGGATCGCTGGAGGCATTGTTGCGGCCATCACGTCCACCGTTTCGCCGGCGCCATACCCGATGGAAGTCCTGATTGAGCCAGCCGCCGCCAACGGCCTGACGGTCCGCCCTCCATCCGCCTGGAACGGTTGCGGCTGTCGGGCATCCAGGTCTCGCCGCGAGTTTTCGAGGAAGTGGTGGTGGTTCAATAGGCGCGGCCCTTCTTCAGAGCAGTCCCTCACGGCCGCAGCGGCGGCCACCCGGAAGCCATGAAAATGACGCCGCAACTGTGCCGCGAGCGTCAGCGAGCGGTTACCTGGGCCGGCAACCGCTCGCTGACGCTCGCGGCACAGTTGGTGTGGTGGAGTGCCGCTGCGCGGGCGCGCGGAAACCATGAATGCCGGCGGTACAACGTTGTTGGGCTGGGAGTAGAATTGATCGTGGATCCGGCCTGTGCCGGCGGAGGAACGCCGTGAGGCGATTGTTGCGAGTGGTTGTGGCGCTGGCCGCCATCGCGCTGGACACCGCCGTTTGCCGCCAAATCCCGGCGATCAATCCGACCACGGTCGGGTTTGTGTACCTGCTCACCGTGCTGCTCATCGCCAGCGAGTGGGGCTTGCTGGAGTCGGTGGTTGCGGCGCTGGCTGCCACGGCCTGCTACAACTTTTTCTTCCTCCCTCCCCTCCACACCTTCACCATTGCCGAGCCCCAAAACTGGGTGGCCTTGTTCGCCTTTCTTGGAACTTCCCTGATCGCCAGCAAGCTCTCGGAGCGCGCCAGGCGGCGGCGTGACGAAGCCATCAGCCGGCGGTTGGACCTCGAGCAACTGCACTCCCTCAGCCGCGCAATTCTGCTGATCGACACCAGCGCGCCGGTCGGCAGGCAGATCGCGGCGGAGCTGGCGCGGGTGTACGACCTGAAAGCCGCCGTGCTGTACGACCGGGGAGCGGGTGAAAGCCACTGTGCCGGCCCCGAAGATCTGGTGGCCATCGAGCCATGGTTGCGGGAAGCGGCGGTCCACGGCAGCAGGCTCCGCGGCGACGACGAGGACGTGACGGTGACGCCGTTCAGCTTGGGCGGCCAGCCCATCGGCAGCCTGGCGCTGAAGGGACAGGTCTTTTCCGACGCCGTGCTGGAGTCGCTGTCCAACCTGGTGGCCATCGGAATGGAGCGGGCGCGGGTCCAGGAGGCGGCCAGCCGAGCCACCGCCGCCCGCCACCGCGAGGAGTTCAAATCGGCGCTGCTCGACGCCGTCGCTCATGAGTTCAAAACGCCGTTAACCGCCATCAAGGCGGCGACCAGCGCCATCCTGTCATCGGAGATCACCAAGCCGGAGCAGCAGCGCGAGCTGACCGGGATTATCGATCAGGAGGCGGACCGCCTGCTGGTCCTGGTTTCCGAGGCCATTCACCTGGCCCGCATCGAGGCCGGCAAGATGCGCCTGCAAAAGCAGGCCTGCGCCATCGAGAGCCTAGTCCGCGAGTCGCTGAAGCAAATGGAGACCGTGCTGGAAGGCAGAGCGGTGGAGGTGAAGCTGGCGCCGCAGCTTCCCGAGTTGCACGTGGACGCCGAACTGATCCGCCTGGTCCTGCGGCACCTGCTCGACAATGCCGTGAAGTATTCCCCGCCTTCGGCCGCCATCCGCCTGTCGGCCGAGGCGGGCGGAGAGGCGGCCACCATCCGGGTGTGGAACGGCGGGCCGGGCCTTCCGGAGTGGGAGAAACCCCGGATTTTCGAGAAATTCTATCGTGGCACGGCGGCCGGCCGGCAAGCCGCCGGGACGGGGATGGGCCTGGCTATCGCCCGCCAGATCATGCTGGCCCATGGCGGTGACATCCAGGTGGAAAGCAGCGAGGGACAGGGCGTCGAGTTCAGCCTGACCGTTCCCATCCAGAAGGAAGTGCTGGTATGAGTTCCGCGCGGATCCTGGTTGTCGATGACGATCCTCAGATTCGCCGGATTCTGCGAATGTCCCTGGTGGAGCAGGGCTTCGAAGTCGCCGATGCCCGCAGTGGGGACGAGGCCCTGGAGAGATTCCAGGCGCAGCGCTTCGAGCTGGTCATCCTCGACATCAGCATGCCCGGGATGGGCGGTCTGGAAACTTGCAGGCTGCTTCGCAACGCTTCGGACGCCGCCATCATCATGCTGACGGTGCGGGACGCGGAAGCCGACAAGATCGAGGCGCTCGATGCCGGCGCCGATGACTACATGACCAAGCCGTTCAGCGTTCCGGAATTGATGGCGCGCGTCCGTGCCGCCCTCCGCCGCCTGCCTCAATCACCCGACAGCGGCCCGCAGGTGATCCTGCTGGACGATCTGGAGATCAACCTCATCAGCCGGCGCGTTACCGTGGGAAGAAAACAGGTGCGCCTGACGCCGAAAGAGTTCGACCTTCTGCAATTCCTCGCCACGCACCCGAACGTTCCCATCCCGCACACCAGGCTTCTGCAAGCCGTCTGGGGCCCGGATTACAGCAACGAAGTCCAGTACCTGCACGTGTTCGTGAACCAGTTGCGCAAGAAGATCGAGAAGAACCCGGCCAGGCCGAAGTATCTGCTGACGGAGCCGTGGGTCGGCTATCGTTTTCAGATTCCTGCCCTTAGCAAAACTTGACCCTTCCCTTAGAACTTCTTTAGCCCGGCGCCATACGCTGAAGGTGGGGGTGCTCCATGAGCAACCTTGCAGCGACGACTGCCGATGACCAGTTGCGGAAGCTGATCCCGCCGCAGGCGGAATGCTTCCCCGATGGAGTGCAGCAGGGTGAAATCAAAGTCCTGTTCACCGGCGAGGCGGAGACGAGAGTTGCTCTGGAATCGGCAGCCCGCCTTGCCGGCCGCTTGAATTCAAGGGTGTCGCTGCTAGTCCTGCAGGCCGTGCCCCGTCCGCTGGAGCCGGACCGCTGCCCCGTGTCTATCGAATTCCTGAGAGGGCGAATGCTTGAACTGGCCGCTTCCGTGGATGCCGAGGTCGAAGTGCAGATCTGTTTATGCCGGGACAAGGTGGAGGTGTTGCTACGCGCCTTCGGCATCCCCTCGCTGGTCGTGATGGGCGGCAGGAAGAGTTGGTGGCCGGGCAGAAAGACGCGCCTGGGTCAGGCGCTGGAGCGCCTCGGCCACAAGGTGATCTACATCGAGAGGTGAGCATGCTGCTGGATCTCGCCTATCTGCTGGTTGGAACGCTGGTTTTGGCTGGGTTCTGGCTGTTTGCGCGCCTCTGTGAGCGGCTGTAGCGGCGACTTTCGGGCCGGCGCGCGGGCTTGTGGCCTGATGGCGACCTGAAGGTCGCCGCTACATCGCGTCTCCAGGAGAAGCGCTGGACGTATCGGATCGCGGGAAGCATCGCGCTCGTGTAATGCAATCTTCCACCCCAAGCACTTCCGCAACATCGCCGCGGTTTCGCATCGTGGTGGCCACCACGGTGGCGCTTTCTTTTATCAGCTTCTGGCGCGCGGGCGCCATTGTCCTCAACGACCTTGGCTCGTCAGCTTTCTATGCGGCCGGCATTGCCGAGCAGGCTTTTGGCAAGACCGCCCCCTGGTTCATTCTGGCCGTGATGCTGTTCGCCTACGCGGTGCGCATGGTGTACATCGAGAGTTGCGCCATGTTCACCCGCGGCGGCGTATACCGGGTGGTCAAGGAAGGCCTGGGGCCGACCGTCGCCAAGCTGAGCGTCTCGGCCCTGATCTTCGATTACATCCTGACGGGGCCCATCAGCGTGGTGTCGGCCGGCCAGTACTTTATCGGCTTGCTCAACGACACGGCCGACTATCTGCGCTTACCTCACCACCTGCCCAGGGACATTGGCTCCGTGATCTTCGCGGTTGCCGTGATCCTGTATTTCTGGCGGAAGAACATCCTGGGGATGCACGAGTCGAGCGAGAAAGCGCTGCGCATCATGTACGTGGTGACTGCGTTGGTGGCCATCGAACTGGTTTGGTGCGGCGCCACGCTGGCGGTGCGGGGCGGCCGCCTGCCGCCCTGGCCGACACTCCCCAACATGAATTTCAGCCGGGAGGCGCTGGGGTGGCTGGCCGGCACCTGGGTGCCGCGGGTGGCCGTTCTTGCGGCCATCATCGCCTTCGGCCACTCCGTGCTGGCCATGAGCGGAGAAGAGTCGCTGGCCCAGGTGAACCGCGAGATCGAGCATCCGAAACTCAAGAACCTGCAGCGCACCGGCCTGCTCGTCTGGGGATACAGCATGGCTTTTACGGCGGCCACCGCCTTCCTGGCCGTCGCCTTGATCCCCGATGCGGAGCGCGCCCGCTACACCGACAACATCATTAGCGGGCTGGCGATGAACGTGCTGGGACCGCTCAACGCGCGGCTGCTGTTCCAGGTTTTCGTGGTGCTGGTCGGGGCGCTGATGCTTTCCGGCGCGGCCAATACGGCCATTGTCGGCTCCAACGGCGTGCTCAATCGTCTGGCCGAGGACGGCGTGCTCACCGACTGGTTTCGCCGGCCGCACGCCCGCTACGGCACCACCTACCGCATGATCAACCTGGTGGTGGCGCTGCAGTTGTTCACCATCATGGCCAGCCGCGGCGACATCTACCTGCTGGGCGAGGCCTATGCCTTCGGCGTCATCTGGAGTTTCGCGCTCAAGACCTACGCGGTGCTGGTCCTCCGCTTCAAGGACCGGCGCCCGCGCGAATGGCGCGTCCCGGGCAATCTCAAGCTCGGCCGCCATGAACTCCCCGTGGGCCTGTTCCTGATTGGGCTGGTGCTGTTCGTGACTGCGGTCATGAACCTGTTCACCAAGACGGTGGCCACCATTTCCGGCCTGATCTTCACCGTGTTCCTGTTCATTGTCTTCAATCTCTCCGAGCGGGCGACGGCCCGCCGGCGCACGGCGGAGGTGGGCATCGAGCACTTCAACGTCAGCGTCGAGGAGAAGGCGACGTGCGAGACGGTGCGCTGCCGCCCGGGCAATGTACTGGTGGCCGTGCGCGACCAGAACACGCTGGAGCAGCTTGAATACGTGCTGCGCCGCACCAACACCGAGGAACAGGACGTGGTGGTGATGACCACCCGCCTGATCCGCGGCGCGGACTTCGCCGAGACCCTGGAGGGCGAGCAGAACGTGTTCAGCCATTACGAGCAGATGCTGTTCACCCGCGTAGTGTCGCTGGCGGAAAAGATGGGGCGACCGGTCTCGCTGGCCGTGGTCCCCGGTGTGAATCCCGAAGAGACGATCATGGTGACCGCGCGGCGGCTCCGCTCCTCGACGGTGGTGGTCAGCCGTTCCTCCCAGGTCAGGGCGGCGGAAAAGGCGCGCATGATCGGCCTGGCCTGGGAGAAGTTGCCCCACCCGCGCCCCCGTCTGGCGCTGGAGGTGATCAGTCCCAATGGCGACACCTCAAGGTTTCTGCTGGGACCGCACGCCCCGTCGATCCGGCCCGAGGACCAGGAGTTGTTGCACCGCGCCTGGTTGGAGCTGACGGCCGATCCGTCCCTGCGGCAACTGCACCACGATCAGTTGATCAGCATTGCCCTGCGCCGGCTGGCCGCGCAACTGCGCGGACCGGAGCGGGACACCATCCGGGGCGAGATCCGCCGCCTGGCCGGCTCCGGAAGTTCATCTCGTCCCCGCCCCTGAGATTTCGAGGTTGTATCGCCGCCGTCCCGCCCAATGCAGAGGATTTTTAGCTCACCGTTGCGGCTCCCGAAGCACCGCTGCTGACGACACCAGTTCTCTGGGGCCGCAGCGCGGCTCCCCTGACCGCCGTACCGTTACCGAGGTAAAAACGACCTCCCGCTGGTCAGTAGGTCAGCTTCAAGGCGAACTGGATGATGCGGGCGTTCGCCCCGGTCGATGAGATCACGCCGAAGGTGCTGGAGTCGAAGTTCGAGCTGGGATTGCTGAAGTTGGCGTGGTTGAAGATGTTGAAGAACTCGGTGCGGAAATTCAAGCCCGCCTGTTCGTGAATCGCGAACCTCTTTTGCAGCGCAAAGTCCAGGTTCGCCTGGCCGGGACCGCGCAGAGCGTTACGCCCCAGCGTGCCGAAACGGGTGCGCGGCGCGGCGGCGAACGCGCTCTTGTTCAGCCAGCCGAAAAGCCGCTCCCGGGTGGAACCCGTTGTATAGGGCGAGCTGCCCGCGTAGTCGGCGTTGCCAGCGCCGCCGCTTCCGATATCGCCGTCCCAGGCCTGCCCGCTGAGCGAGTTAGTAACCGTGAAAGGCACACCGGACTGCGCCAGCGCGACGCCGGAAACCTCCCACCCGCTAAAAACGTGCCGCACCGGCCAAGCGCTCTTGCCGAGCGGGTTGGGCACGGCGAGATTGAAGCTGACGGTCAGCCGCTGCGGCCGGTCGAACGTCGACAGGCCGCGGTTGGCCCGGAAGTTACCCGGATTGCCGGTTGCGTTGACGTAATAGCGCGACGTTCCGGCCGCGTCGTCAATCGTCTTCGAGATCGTATAGGCCGCCAGGAACTGCGAGCCGCCGGCGAAGCGCTTCTGCACCGTGAACTGGCCCGAATGGTAAATGGAATTGCCGTTGTTGCCCTGGTACCAGATGGCGCCGTAGCCCAGGAACGGCCGCACGAAAACGCCGACGGCGTCCGGACGCGGGTAGTTGATGTTGCGCTGCAGGAACAGGTGCGTTCCGTGGGTGCCGACGTAGGCGCCCTGAAGCACGATGCGGCCGGGCAGTTCCTTCTGGAGGTCCAGATTCCACTGCTGGGCGGTGTCGGTTTTCGGATCCTTCTCGATCGCCCGCAGCGTCAATGACGACGTCGCCGTCGGAACGGGGAGCGCCTTTGGATCGAGGCCCTCAAGCCGGTACACCCAGCCGTCCGGAACCCCGCCGGCCGGAAAGTTCAGCGTTTGAACAGCGAGGAGCGGCGGGTTGGAACGAAGCTGCTGAAAGACCTGCGCCGTGCGCTGGTCGAAGTAGATACCATAGCCACCGCGGACCACGGTGCGAGTGCGAGTCCCCCCCGGATTCCACGCGAAGCCGAATCTCGGCCCGAAGTCCTTCCAATCCGTGAAAGCGGTGCTTCGGGGCACGCCGGGTGAAACGTTGGCCATTACCACCCCCCCGCTTTCCGCCGTGCCGGGTCCCACGTAGCGGTCCGGCCAGAAACTGACCAGATTCAGTTGCGCGTCGTAGGGCGGCACGTTCAGCTCCCAGCGCAGACCGAGGTTCAGCGTCAGCCGCGAGGTAATCTTGTAATCGTCGGCGGCGAACAGGTTGTATGCCGTCTCGCGCAGGTTCAAGATACCTGCGCCCGTGCCGTACACGCCGCGCGAGGGAAGATCCATCAGGAAGTCGGCGAAACCGTCGCCGGTGCTCTGGCCACTGAAGGTCCACGTCGGCCGCTGATTCCCGGTGCTCATGGGCTGGATGCGGCCCCGCCGGATTTCGCCTCCCGCTTTCAGCGAGTGCTTGCCACGCAGCCACGTCATCGTGTCGCTGAACGTGAACAGGTGGGCATTGTCCCGGTAGGTCTCGGTGATGCCGAAGCTGAAGTAGCTGGAGATGCTGACACGGGGGAACCCGGGCACTGTGTTCGTCGCCGGAATGCCGTAGGACCGCGGGTCGGATGTGTCGGAGTTGGTCTGGAGCGACACGCTGCGGTCCCAGCCGAACCGGAACTCGTTGATGAGCGAGGGCGAGAGAACGCGCATATAGGACAGGGCCAGGTCGTACTTGTCGCGCGTGTTGGTCGATTCCATGCCGGGGAACGGAGAGGCGCCGAACGGATCGGTCTGCGGCGTCCGGCTCCAGAACCAGCGGCCGCTGAAACGGTCCTTGCTCGAGGGGCTGTGGTCCAGCCGCGACACCATTTGGTCGTTGCCACCGCTGATCGTCCGCGCGTCCACGAAATTGATTGCGCTGCCGGTCGAGGCGTTAGGCAGCGGAATCAGCTTGTTCATCACCGTGCGCGAGCTCGCGTTGATGCGGTTGGCGGGAATTGTGTTGCCGGGGAAACATCCGCGCCCGTCGGAAGCCGAGCAGGGGAGTCCGGTGAGCGGATCGCGGATCAGCTTTGAAAAAACGCCGTCGCGCATCGGCTGGGTCGGGACGCTCTGCCGGCTGAGCGCCGAACTCGAGTTCGAGTTGCGCTGTCGCGTGCCCTCATAGCCAAGGAAGAAGAAAGTGCGGTCCTTGCCGTTGTAGAGCTTCGGTAGATACGCCGGGCCGCCCACCGACGCGCCGAACTGGTTCTGGTTGTTCTGCCCGCGGGCCGTTCCGAAGAAGGGCCGCGCGTTCAGCTTGGTGTTCCGCAGGAACTCCCAGGCGCTGCCGTGGACCTGGTTGGTGCCGGATACGGTCACCACGTTCACCACCGAACCGGCGTTGCGTCCGTATTCGGCGCTGAACATGCTGGTCATCACCTTGAACTCCTGGAGGAAGTCCGGAGTCGGGGCGCCGATCCCGGTGTTGCTGTTGTTCAGCGCGTTGAATGCCGGGAGCCCGTCGATGAGCAGGTTGTTGCTGCCGGCGCGCATCCCGTTCACGTTGGGGTTCACGTTGCCCAATCCCGGCGCGTCGGCATTGTTCAGGGCCGACGAAACTCCTGCCGTCAGCCCCAGCAGGTGCGTGTAGTTTCTCGTGGAGAGCGGAATGGACCGTATGCTTGTTGCCTCGATGACCCGCCCTGCCGTCGCAGTCTCGAGCTGTAGGACCGGGGCAACGTCACGAATCGTCACCACTTCTTCCACGCCGCCCACGGTGAGCACGAAATTCACGGGCACACGCTCGGTGATTTGCACTTGAACGTTGTCCTGCACCGCGCGTTGCATGCCGGCGTGCTCCGCCGTTACCCGATACAGACCGGGCCGAAGCAGTGGCGCGGTGTAAGAGCCTTGCGCATCGGTCACCAGATCACGCACGGTGCCAGTGGCGCGCTCCGTAATGGTCACCCGAGCGCCGGGAATCACGGCCCGGCTCGAGTCCCTTACCGTGCCCAGAATGATGCCCGTCGTTTCCTGGGCATGAAGAGGGAAGGACAAGCAGCTTGCCAACAATAACGCCAAAATCGCTGTAGTTTTGCCGGTCACGACGCACCTCCGAGCAGGTTCGAAAATAGGCGGAGAAGTTCGCCTTGTCAAGTCGATGTCGTTTGGCCCAGCGGTTTCGGAATCTCTGGCGCGGTTCTTAGGCCTGGCTATCGTCGCCTATCCGATGATTCCGAAGCCGCTGAGCGGCGGGCCTCTAGCCAAATCTGGGCCGGTCGCGTCTTGGGACTCAGGACCTTCACATCGTGTTCGTGCGGTTTTCTGCGACTTGCCCCGGGGTAATGGGTTCAATATGCACATGGGTCGTGCGTTGCTCTTCCTTTGCCTGCTCTCGTCCCTGGCCGCTACGGCCCAGAACCCACCCGGCGTGAGCTACGATCCCGATGCCCGCTCCTGGTCACTCTCCAATGGCCTGGTTGAAGCGCGATACGTCCTGGATGAAAACGGCCTGTTTCGTCTGCAGACGCTGCGCCGCCCGAACGGCAAGGCCTGGGTGGCCGAAGGTGTGCCCGCCTCCAGCCCGATTCACCTGGAAATCGATGGCACGGCGCTGGACATGACCACTCCCTGGGAGTTGTTGGATACGTGGACGGAATCGGCCGAGCGCGGCGGGCAGCTCCACGTCATCGTGCTGCGGAATGCGGAAGCGTTGGCGGAGATCCAACTGCGTATCGAGATTCATCCGGGCCAGCCGTTCATTCGCACCTATTACGCTTACCGCAACCTGGACGAAGCCGTGCATTACGTGAACCAGGCGCGGTTTTTGAACCTGCGGTTGAACTCCGACGGGCAGGCCATGCGGGGATTGTACGTCAATCAATACCGGCAGAATTCGCCGCTGCTGTACGACCCGATCGAGGCTTGGCTGGCGCCGGACCAGCCGGTGAGGCTGTTTACCGGCGCCTACGCCGACCACTGCACCTGGCTGGCGCTGTCCGACGAATTCGGAAACGGCGTGGTGCTGGGTTGGGAGAGCGACGCACGCGCCCGGGTGAGCGCGTTGCTGGACGGCGCCGGCGACACGATTGTGCTGGAAGGCGGCCCGTCCCCGCTGCACGCGCCCGTCGCCCCGGGTGAGCAATTAGCCGTGCCCGCTTCCTTCACCGGGTTGTTCGAGGGCGACTGGGACGAAGGAAGCTATCGCACCCACCGCTACGTGGAAGGGGTGCTGGCCGCGCCTCCGCCCGACGCCAATTTCCCCTACTTCATGTTCGATAGCTGGGGGTACCGGCAGGACATCGACGAGGCTACCATGCGGCGGGCAGCGGAGATCGCCGCCCAGGTGGGCGTCGAGGTCTTCATTGTGGACCTGGGCTGGGCCCGCCACATCGGCGACTGGGTGGAAGACCGGGCCAAGTTCCCCAGCGGCCTGCGCGCCCTGTCCGATTATGTTCACAGCCTGGGCATGAAATTCGGCCTGCATTTCGTGCCCGTGGAAGCAGCCGACGAGTCGCCGGTTCTGCAAGAGAATCCGGACTGGACCTCGACGTGGGACAGCGGCTACTTCAACGCCCACTCCATCTGTATTTCCAACCAGCCGGCGCAGCAGTGGCTTCAGCAAGCGGCGCTCTCGGTGGTGCAGGTTTACAATCCCGACTGGTTTGTCCAGGACGCGGAGAACCTGGTCAAAGAATGCACCAAGGACACCCACACCCACGACCCGGCCAACAGCAACTGGGACAACGCGGTGAACGGTCTGGACCTGTTCATGAAATTCATGCGGGCGGCGGCGCCGCAGATCGGCTGGGAGAACAACGCCGATGGGGGCACCATGGCCACCTTCGACGCCGTGAAGCGCTATGCCACCTTCGGCGGCTGCGACGCCTGCGGGCATATGGACCGCCGCCGCGTCACCCACGGGATGACCTATGTTTTCCCGCCCCGCTTCATCAGCCGGTACATGGAGGAGCCGCCGATCAAGTTCACCACGCGCAGCAGCATGTTTGGCGGCCCCTGGATCCTGATGCAGCGCATCACGGAATGGACGCCGGCCGAGATCGACCTGGTGCGGCAGGAGGCAGCCCTGTACAAGTCTCTGCGCGGGCTGATCAACAGGGGCAAGGTCTACCACCTGCTGGAGCGGCCCAGCGACTACACCACCGCCGCCATCGAATCGTTTGATGCCGAGTCGGACCGCGGCCTGGTCTTCGTGTACCGTCCCGATTCTTCCGTCAGCACGCAAACGATCTACCCGCGCGGGCTGAATCCGAACAGGAACTACCGCGTGACCTTCCAGGAGACCAGCGACTCCTCCACCCAGAGCGGCGCCGAGTGGATGCGCCGCGGCATCGCGGTCAAACTGCCCAGCAAGAATTTCGCCGAGATCGTCTACATCACCGGCCTGTAACTCACCACACAGGCACAAGGCCACAAAGACCCACAAAGAGGGGCTTTGTGTTCCTTGGTTTTCTTAGTGACTTTGTGGTGAATTCATTCTCTCGAACAGGAAATTGCCGGCGCGGAACTGCGCGGGGGTCTGGCGCAGGTCGGTCAGGTGCAGCGGGCCGAACTGCAGCAGGGGAACACCCTGGGCGCGCAATTCCTGCGGGAAGGGTGAATGCAGGTGAAACAGCCATGCCACCCGGCCCGCCGGCAGGCGCACCGTCACCGGCGGCTTGCGGTCCGGCACTTCCAGGATGCGGTTGTAGAGCCAGAGATACGGGAGCGGGGCGGGAACGGCGCCCGGCCCCGAGACTCCTTCGATGACCCAGATGGGCGTCTTGGGGAAATAGTAGGCGATCTTGCGCCAACTCACATCGTCATCCTGCCAGACGATGGTCAGGTCGGAAGGGTCACCCAAGGCACGGAGCCTGCCGATTCGCCCGCCGGTCCGCACGTCCTCCAGCCGGATCGGCGCGTACGAAGTGTCGCGCAGCGCAAAATAGCCCCAGAAGCGAAAGTGCTCGACCACCCGCGGCAGCGTCCCGCGGACCTGTAAGCGCGCATGCGGGATGCGATAGGGGTAGGTGAAGAAAGCAACATTGACGGCCAGCGCGGCAGCCAGAAATGCCCAGCGGGGAACGTAGTTTCGCGGCAGATACTGGCCGACCCGTGCCGCGCCCCATTCCAGGAATGCCCCTCCCAGCAGGCACAGCGCAGGCACCAGCGAAAGGGTGTGGCCGGGACTGGCTACGTGGATCAGCTTGAAGAAAATCGCGGCGGGAGCGACCCAGAGCAGGATGAACGCCCAGTTGGGCAGCGGGCCGGCCGGATTGGAGTGCGGAATGCGGAATGCGGAGTGCGGATTGTATTCCGCATTCCGCACTCCGCATTCCGCACTTCGCCTTCCACGACGGGAACGCCCGGGCAACAATAGCAGCAGCGCCGCCCAGAACCATCCCACCGCGGCCAGCGCCTCCCAGACAAACACCTGGGTCACCATCTTCCACCATTCCCAGAAGCCCGCGCCGTAGACGGGCGAACTGCCCTGGGATTGCTCACCCAGGTAGCCGGTGAGCAGTTCCCAAAGCGCTTCCGGACCGCCGACGACAACCACAAGCGGGAGAAACCAGGTGAGCGCGGCGGCCGCCAACACCGCCAGCGCCCGGCACATTCGACTGAGCGACCGCAAACCGAGCCAGGCGCAGACCAGCCACAAGGGGAATAACAGCGCCAGAAGCGCCGGGCGCCAACCGGCGCCCACACCCAGCGCCGCGGCCGCAAAGTAGGCGAACCGCGCCTCGCCGCCAGCCGAGCGGTGACACAGGTAGGCGACCAGCACCGTGACCACGGCCAGGTACGGACGCAGCGGCGAGGCCAGCGTGGAGTGCCAGAAGGCGGGAGTCAGCGTCAGCAACAGCGCCGCGGCGATGCCCGCCCACCCCGAGTACATCCGCGCGCCCAGGATGAACAACAGGACCGGAGCGGCAATCCCGGCCAGCGTGCCGCAGGCCACGAAGGTGCGCTCGGGCGTCCCGAAAAACAGCCGCAACAGCCGCGCTTCGGCAATGAACAGCGGGTAGCCGGGCGGTTGCGGCTGTCCCAGGCGCGGATCGAACTGGTCCAGCGCCAGGGCGAAGTTCACGGTGTCGAACGAGTACAGGTATCGGGGCGCGACCGGCAGGCGAGTCACGGCGATCAGCAGCGCCACTAACGCGGCCACCAAAAGAACGGTTCGCAGCGCCGGCGTCGGCCGGGGTGTGGCCGTCGTCACGATCATCGATGGAACGCCCGCTGCCGCCATATCCAGGCCTACTGCCTCCTGAGCTACATGCAAAATTACAAAATGGACGCAGCAACAGAGCCGTCCCGCCATGCGGGACGGCTCTGTTGCCTGCCGTCTCCAGCCTATTTACGCCCCAGGTAGCGGATTCGGAAGAAGACTCCGAGTCTATCCTCACCGGCCAGCGCGCCGAACTTCGGAGAAGCGATGTTGTTGTTGACCAGGGCGTAGTTGTGGTGCCCGGTCACGTTGTTGAAGCCCACACGCAGCCGCCACTTGTGCTTGCCCACGTTAAACTCGCGCTCGCCGTGCAGGTTCAGCGAGAAGGAGCGCGGAAACCGCATGCGGTTGGCGTCCCCGACCAGTTCCTGGGTGCCGTTCAACACGCTCCAGGGTGTGCCGGTATGCCACTCGGCCAGGGCCGAGAAGGTGTAAATCTTGCGGTAGGGCAGCCATCCGCTGGCCAGCAGGCGATTGGGCATGTCCCAATCGAGCGGCCCCGGACCCTGGCCAACGAAGATCGGGTTCTCGATCGTATAGTCGAGGACCGCATTGGAGCGGGCCGAGGAATGCACGTACGAGCCTGACCAGTGCAGGCGTTCGCTCGCCTGGCTCACGGTGAGCTCGAAGGCGCGATAGCGGTCACGCCGGGTGTTCTCCACTTGGTAGACCGCGAACACGGTGTCGCTGTGGACGGCCAGCACATTGCGGACGGTGAAGCCGTTCGAGCCGCGCTTGTCGAGGAAGGCGGCGCGTAGCGACATGCGATAAGGCAAGTTCTGTTCCCAGCCCAGGCTCCAGTTCAAGACGCGGGGTTCCCGCAGCCTCTGCCGGTTGGCCAGGAAAACTGTCTCGGCGGGGCCCCAGGAGGGGCTTCCGTCGGGATTCAGGAACAGATCGAACTGGCGCTGATCCAGGTCGCGGGCCACCGCGGAGAGATTGGTGGCGTCGTAAAAGATTCCGATGCCGGCCGACAGTTTGATGTCCTTGCCGGCCCACGGCATCAGGGTGGCGGCCAGGCGGGGCGACAGCTCCGAGCGGCGGATCACCTGATCCCAATCGTGCCGCGCGCCCACCTCCAACAGCAGGCGGTCGCGCGGCGACCAGCGGTCCTGCAGGTAGCCGCTCCACTCCGTGTTGTTCAGTCTGTACCAGGGATTGCCGGTGAAAGTGGTCACCCGCCACGGCAATCCGTGTTCGCGCAGCGTCTGGAACGGCCGGCGGTCGTTGAGCTGGTGGTACAGGATGCGATCGACGTCGAAGCCGAACTTCAGATCATGCCGGCCGCCCCCGTACAGCGGCCGGGGCACAAACCCGGCCTGCCACTGCCAGCGCGTCACTTCGCTGTTGCTGCGCAGGAAGAAACTGCCGCGCTTCCAGGCCGGCTCGACCACATACGGCTGGCTGCCCAGCGGATTGCGCGCCAGGTCCAGGTGATTTACCGCCGCCCCTAGTTCGGTCAGCATGCCGCCCCAGTACCGCTGGTCCTTGATGCTGACGAAATCATTGTTCGACAGGATGTCCCTGGTGGCTTCCGGCGGGGTGACCGCGTCCAGCCCGTAGAACCGGGCCTTGCCGCCGTTGTGCAGGACGCTGATGCCCAGCAGGTGTGAGGGGCCAAGCTGGGCCTGCACGCGCAGCAGGTCGTTCCAACGCCAGTTGCTGGTCCGGTCCTGCGATTGGGGCAGGCCGGAGATCACGTCCATGTCGTACTTGGCGTCGAACGAGTTCATGAACCAGATCTTCTTTTTGACCACGGGGCCGGAGAGGATGAAGCGGGGCGCCCAGTCCTTCAGGTACCAGCCGGTAGCGCCGCGGCTGTCGAAGCTGGGGATGAAGTCGGTGAGGTGGTAGCGGAACTGGTCGTCGCCGGTCACGGTGCTGACGGCGATGGTGCCCGCCGAGCCCTTGCCGTACTCGGCCGAAAAGCGGCTGCTGCGCACGTCGGCGGCCCGCACCGCGTCCACGCTGACATTGTTCTCCAGCGTCCCGCTCACCGGGCTGGTGATGTTGAAGCCGTCCAGCAGGTAGGCCACCTGGTCACTGCCTCCGCCGTTGACGTGCAGCCGCCCGCGCGCGTCGATGGCCACGCCCGGCAGCATGGCCAGGCTCCGCCGCAGATCCCAGGACGGGGCGTAGGGCACGTTCTGAATGTCGTCGATGGTAACCGTGCGCGTCCGGGCTGTCTGCTGCGGATCGACGTTTAGAATGGAGTCCACAACATCGACGGCCTGGCTGACCCGTCGCGGGGTCAGCACCAGTTCCACTTCCAGGTTCTCGTCGCCGATCCTGATCTCCTGGCGGGCAGGGAAGAAGCCCTCGAAGATCGCCTCAATGCGGTAGGAACCCGGGGAGAGGGCGCGGAACTCGAACCGGCCGGCCGCGTCCGCGCGGACCACCAGTTGGCCCGCCGCCATGGGGCCGGTCAGGACCAGGTGTGCTCCGCCGACCGGTGTTCCTTTCTCGTCGAGGACCTGGCCCGAAAGCAACGAGCCGCCCACGGATGAAAATGCCCACGCTCCCGCCGACAACCAGAGTCCCAGTAGCCCGAGGACGCTGGTGCGCGTGACAAAGCGAAGCGCTTGGTCAAGGCCCAGCCGCATAATCCCACCGTCTAAAGCCACACGCCCGAGGGGCCCAGCAGTATGACAGAGCAGCGGGCCGAGATCAATCTGCTTTGAAAACGGCGGTGGATTTCGGGTATAACAACAGAGCCGCGGAAAAGAAGTGCTGAGCGCAGAGGAGGCAGTAAGCGGAAGGCGGAAGGCGGTAGGCGGAAGGCGGTAGGCGGTAGCCGGCGCTTCCAGCGTCACCCGATGGCCTACAGCCTACAGCCCACAGCCCAAGGAGACTGGAGTGCTCGATTACGGACTGACCGAAGACCAGCGAACCATCCGGGACCTGGCCCGCGAAATCGCGGAAAAAGAGATCCGGCCGGTGGCCGCCGAGTACGACCGCACCGGCGAGTTCCCCTGGCCCATCGTGCGGGTGATGGCGCAGTGCGACCTGTTCCGCGTCTTTATCGACGAGAAGTACGGCGGGATGGACGGCGGTACACCCACCATGAACATGGTGGTGGTGACCGAGGAGCTGTCGCGCGCCTGCGCCGGCATTGCCTTGAGCTTCGCCGGCACGGCGCTGGGCGCCATGCCCATCATCCTCTCGGGCAGCGAGCAGCAGAAGCAGAAATACCTGCCCGGCATCGCCGAGGGGAAGCGGCTGGCGGCCTTCGCCATTACCGAGCCCCAGGCGGGCTCCGACGCCGGCGGTATCCGCACCACCGCCCTACGCGACGGCGATCATTATGTGCTCAACGGCACCAAGCAGTGGATCACCAATGGCGGCGAGGCCGATATCTACACCGTGATCGCGCTGACCAACCCCACCAAGGGCCCGCGGGGCGCCAGCGCCCTGGTCGTCGAAAAGGGGACGCCCGGGTTCAGCTTCGGCAAAAAGGAAGACAAGATGGGCATCCGGGCCTCGGCCACCTGCGAGCTGATCTTCCAGGACTGCCGCGTGCCGGTCGAGAACCTGATCGGGCGCGAGGGCACGGGCTTCATCACCACCATGCACACCTTCGACGCCTCGCGCCCGGGCGTGGGCGCCCAGGCACTGGGCATTGCCCAGGGAGCGCTGGAGCTGGCCCTGGAGTACGCCTGCAACCGCCGGCAATTCGGCTCGCCGGTCTCCTCGTTCCAGGGCTTGCAGTTCATGATGGCCGACATGGCCATGAAAATCGAGGCCGCCCGCGCCCTGGTTTACGCCACCGCCCGCTATATCGACACCCAGCCCACGGAGCGCCCCACGCTGTATTCGGCCATGTCGAAGTGCTTCGCGTCCGATGTTGCCATGGAAGTAACTACCAACGCCGTGCAGATTTTCGGCGGCTACGGCTACATGCGCGATTACCCGATCGAGAAATACATGCGCGACGCCAAGATCACCCAAATCTACGAGGGCACCAACCAAATCCAGCGCGATGAAATCGCCAGGGTGCTGATCGGGGAATACCGCTCGGGCAAGCCGCGCACAGCGCGCACCGGCGCGTAGACTGCGGGCTACAGGCTGCAGGCTACAGGCTGCAGGCCTCAGAGAGGGAGCAATG
>JAPKYU010000049.1 GCA_026394175.1 Acidobacteriota bacterium
CTTGGGGCTATCATACGCGCTCACCAGGACCGACTTCCCGTCCGGGAACCAGTTTGCATGGACAGGGCGACGGGCTAGCTCGAGCTTGACGGGGACATCCCTCGCTTCGCCGGTCTCGACCGAGAGGATCATCAGCGTCGCCACTCTCTGCCCGTCTCGCACGGAGAGGGAGTAGTACGCCAGCCGGCGTCCGTCCGGCGACCAGGAGGGCCCCGAGTTGGAGCCGGCCAACCGCGGGGCGATAGGGGCCGGCTCCCGCACTACCTTGCCTGCCGCCAGATCCAATTCCGCGACGTACACGTCCACGACGCTGGTGCTTGTCGAGAAGTAGAAAGCCCCTTGCCGGGTGAAGCCGTTCGGCCTGATTTCCTGGCCCAGACCATCTTTCAAGAGCCGAGGCACTCCCCGAGGTTTGCCCTCCGCCACGTCGATGGCCCAGAAGCCATTCGTCCCGGTGCGGTCGCTGATGAAAATGATCTTCTTCCCGTCCGGCGTCCAGACCGGCGCCCAGTCGTCGGACGGCTGCCGGACAAGGGAAACCTCCTGCCCCCCTTCGAGGGAGAGCAGGAAGATCTCACCCCGGCCGCCCTCTGCTCGCTTGGCGGAGTAGACCACGAAGCGTCCGTCGGGAGAAAGGCTGGGGTACCACGGCCTCCGCGCCTGGATAGGGAGAATCCGCGCGGGCCCGCCGGCGGCCGGAACGAGAGCGATCCGGTGTTCTCTTGGCTCATATTTCATGAGGGCGGCAAGGATCTGTTTGCCATCCGCCGTCCACTGGTACGGTTCCAGCCAGTCACCGAACTCCTTGTCCCGGTAGACGGTGCGCGGGTTCGAGCCGTCCATCCCGCTGACGCGAATCTCGTAGAAATTCTCCTTGTTGTACCAAGCATAGGCGATTTGTTTGCCGTCACCGGACACGACCGAGGCTTCGGCGAATTCGTCGGAGTCCTTCCATCTCCCCTTGTTGGTGAGGCGGCGGTTCTGCCCGGTTACCAGGTCCCGCAAGGCGAGATCGCCGGTCTCCCAGTCGGGAAAGGAGTGGTAACGGCCATCCGGAGTGGGTGACCCTGTGAGCTCGCCACGGTCCATGGCCCACACTTTGCGCAGCGTGATGCCGGAGGGATGGCCGAGGCCCCCGGCCCGCTCCAGCGCCGCCAGCCGCGTGCGCGCCGTCTCCGCGAGGTCTTTCTGGTCGCCGAAGTCCCGCACCACGCGCTCGTAAGCCTTGCGCGCTTCCGCGTCGCCCAGCTTTTCGTAGCACTCGCCCATGCGCACCAGGGCCTGGGCGGCGATGGGCCGGTTAGTGCCGGCTTCGCCGATGGCTCGGCGGTACAAATCGATGGCGGACTTCAGGTCGCCATCGATGGTCTCCTTGCGATGGGCCTCCTGGAACCGCAACTCGGCACGGCTGGTCCTCTGGCTCAAAGCGATGGGGGCCACAACCAGACCTACCATCACGGACGAAATCAGCATCGTGCGACGCATCGGCATGTTCATATCCTCCCCATGAACAGCCTAACGGTTGAATGTCGGACCATCGTCCGAGGATGTGTATGAATTGCGCACGATTTATCCATCGAAGCGGTATCCCATGCCCCGGACGTTCACCAGGTAGCGCGGCGCGTCGGGCTCCGGCTCGATCTTGCGCCGCAGGCCGACGATGTGGTTGTTCACCACGCGCGGGTTGACAAAGGTGCCAGGTCCCCAGACCGCGTTCAGAAGCTGATCGCGGCTGAGGGTGCGCCCGCGGCTGCGAACAAAGACGCTCAGCAGTTTCAACTCGATCGGCGTGATCTCCACCAGTTGCCCCGCCTTGTGCAATTCACAGCGGGCAAAGTCCACCTCGGTATCCCCGAATCGGCAGACCTCAGGCGCATCGGCCGGGGAGCGCCGCAGCACGGCCTTGATGCGCGCGCGGAGTTCCATCGGGTTGAACGGCTTGGTCACGTAATCGTCGGCGCCGAGTTCGAGCCCGATGATCTTCTCCGCGTCGTGGGTCTTGGCGGTAAGGAGGATGATCGGGGTCTCTACGCCGGCGCGGCGCAATTCGCGGCACACCTCGAAGCCGTCCTTGCCCGGCAGCATCACGTCGAGCAGAATCAGGTCGAAGGGCTCCTCGCGAGCGCGCCGGGCCGCCTCGATTCCGTCGGCCACCAGCTCGGTTTGGTAGCCCTCGGTCCGCAGGTCAATCTCCAGGCCGAGAGCGATGCTGGGCTCGTCTTCCACCACCAGGATGCGTTTCATTGCCATAACCTCGAAGTGACAAGTGACGAGTGACAAGTGACAAGTGGCCCCGCCGCCTGCCACTCGTCACTGGTCACTTGTCACTCGTCACTTCTATACGGGCGCGCCGCTACAGGGCAACAAAATCGTAAACGTGCTGCCCTGGCCCGGTGCGCTCTCCAGCCGGATCTCGCCGCCGTGCGCCTCGACAATGTAGCGCACCATGGTGAGGCCGATGCCGGTGCCTTTGATACTGGAGGCCCGGGAGCCGGCGCCGCGGACGAATTTCTTGAAAATCTCCTTCTGCTCGGGGGCCGGAATTCCGATGCCCCGATCGCGCACGCGGATGGCCAGGCGGTCGCGCTCGCCCGCCATCTCCACCCAGATGGTCCGCTGATCCGGCGAATACTTCACCGCGTTATCGAGCAGGTTCCACAGCGCCAGGGCGAGTGCTTCGCGGTCGGCGCGGATCAGCGGGTACGCGCCGTCCCGCGCGAGTTCCACCTGGTAGCCAAGGGCGGCGGCCTTCTCGCGGAATTCGGTTACTACGTCACCTACCAGCGCCGAAGGGTCCACGTCCTGGAATTGATAGCGGACGGCGCGCGCTTCCATGCGGCCGAAATCCAGCAGCGATTCCA
Source organism: Acidobacteriota bacterium (assembly GCA_026394175.1). Classification (GTDB taxonomy): domain Bacteria; phylum Acidobacteriota; class Terriglobia; order JAJPHL01; family JAPKYU01; genus JAPKYU01. The sequence goes on from JAPKYU010000049.1 coordinate 2,862, forward strand.
CCAGCCTCTGCAGCCGCTCGCTCTCGTGGGCCAGAATGTCATAGGACTGCTGCCGCAGCTCCTCGGTGGGCACCCGCCCTTTCGACAGCATTTCCGAAAGCTGGCGCAGCGAGGTGAGCGGGGTCCGGAATTCGTGCGACACCGTGGCGACAAACTCGGATTGCAGCCCGGCCACGGCAATTTCGCGGCTGATCGAGCGCAGGATGAAATAGGAGCCGGCCAGAACAACCAGCGCCAGAACCGCGAACCCGGAAAGCAGCAGGCGGCGGCGGCCGGCAAAACCGGCCTGGTCAGCGCCGGCATCGGTGCTCGTCACCTGTAAGGTCCACGGCAGCCCGGTGGCAGCGGCCGCCCGCACGGCCTGCGGAACGTTCTTCCGGAGGGAGCCGATCAGCACCTGCCCGTCCGCGTCCACCAGAGCGGCCTGCACGCGCTGGCCTGCCAGAGCGCCGTTCCACATCAAGCCGAGGTGACCGGGCGCCGCCAGCACCGAGGACAGGCGGTCCGCAGTCCCCGTCCAAGAGACCAGCACCGGCTGGCCTTCGATTTTCAAGATCCGGCGCCCTTTCGATTCCGGCGCGATGCGCCACTGGCCGTACACCCATTCGGCGGCGCCCGAGAGCAGGAGCGCGTTCCGCTGGCGCTCAGTCAAGAGCCCGGCCTCCGACCACCGCCCCGCTTCTTCCCGGTGAAACTCCCAGGCAGGACGCAGCAAGCTCCAGCGGCCGCTCAGAAGGGCCGAGTACATCAGCGCAGCTTCCTTGCGCAGTTCCTCGCGCTTTCCCATGGCCTCCAGCGTGCTGCACCGCGCTTCACGGGCCACCAGTTCCGAGGGCAGCTCCAGGACGCGGGCCGCGCCAAGTTGTGCGAGCTGATCGTAGACTCCGAGCGCCTCCTGGTTGCGTCCGGTTTTGCGCAGGGTCCGTCCGAGCCGCAGCAAGGCGCCCGCCCGCACGGCAGGGTTCGGCGACCCCGCCAGCTTCTTGAAGGCCTCGGCCGCCTTACCCGGATCGTTCTGCTGGAACTCCAGCTTCTCACCCTCGATGAAGGCAGCGGGGGAGGGCTCTTGGCCACCCGGAGTCGCGGGGTAGTAGAGCAGGCGGGCGGGTGGGTAAACAGTAATGGTGCGCTCCGTCGCCCGCAGCAACGCCACGCCTTCCGGCGGTTGTTTCACGCCCGGGCCGGGAATAAAACCCAGGTAGGTTTCGAGCTCCGAGAGGCTGCGCTGCAAGGTGGCAGCCATGTGGTCGGCGGCCTGCTCCAGCCGTTCCTGCACGCGCTGCCGTTCGAGCGAGCGCTCTTGCTGCAACAATTGCCAGCCAAACCAGCCCATCGCTCCGCCGAAGACGCACATCAGGCAGAGGAAGACCGTCAGGACGTGACGGGGAGGCCGGAACCACTGCGAAAACGGCATCGGTCAGGTAGATTATAGCCGTCCCAGTCTCGATCGGATGGAGCTTGTGTCAGGATTCTGTTTTGCCGTGAGGCTGGACAAGATCACCGAGGTGTCGCTGGCGCGCGCGGCTCTGTTGTGAGGACCGCGATGGACTCGATGTGGTAGGTCTGCGGGAACAGATCGATGAGCGTCAAACGCTCGAAGCGGTAACCGGCGGCCAGCAGCGGGACGAGGTCGCGGGCCAGGGTCGAGGGATCGCAGGAGACATACACGATTCGCGGGGCGCCGATGGCTGCCAGCTTCTCGGCGGCGCCGTGCCCCAGCCCGCTGCGCGGCGGGTCCAGCAGCACCAGGCCGGGCGCCGGCCGGCGCTCCGCCTGCCAGGAAGCGAGGAACTGCTCGGCAGCCTGCTCGACCGGTTCGATGTTCTCGGCGCGGGCCCGCTGCCGGTTCGATTCCAGGTCGCGGACGGCGGCCGGGTTGGACTCCACCGCGATCACCCGCTCGAAGGCTCGCGCCAGCGGCACGGCAAAGTAACCAACGCCGCAGAATAGATCGAGCGCCACCTTCCCCTTCAATCCGGCGGTTGCCCGGGCCGGCTTGGTCTCGGCAAGGAATCGGTTGGTCTGGAAGAATGAACGGTGGCTGACGCGGTAGGTAAGACCGCCGGCGCGATACAGCAGGTTTCCGCGGCCGAACACCCGGCCCGTGGTGCCCGCCCGGTCGAGAACCGCGAGCGACGCCAGATCCACAATCCTTTCGCGCAAGGCGCTGACCAGCGTTTCAGGCCAGGGCCGATCGGCAGTCACGGTGAGCAAGACCCGCGGCTCATCGGAAACCGTGGCCGCTTCGGCGTCCGCGCAGCCCTCGCCGGCGAACACCTCGATTTCTCCTTCGCCATCGGGGAAATCCGGCCGCTTGCCGATTTCGTTCAACAGCGGAATCACCTGGTTGACGCGCGGGGAGCTGATGGGGCATTGCTCGATGGGCAGCAGCCGGTGCGAGCCCCATCCGAAGTAACCAAGCTCAAAGCGGTCGTGCCGCTTCCTGGTTTTGAATTGCGCGCGATTGCGATAGTTCCAGGGCGGGGAGGCGATCAGCTCCGGCTCCGGCGCCTCGAGCTTGCCGATGCGGGCCAGCGTCTCCTTCAGGATGGCGGCCTTGTAACGGAGCTGGTCGTCGTAGCCGGCATGCTGGTAGTGGCAGCCGCCGCAGCGGGCGAAATACGGGCAGCCGGGCGCCACGCGCGACGCCGAGGCCTCGCGCACTTCCGTCAGGCGCGCGTGGATCAGACGCGGCTCCTCCTTCACCGGCTCGGCGCTCACCCGCTCTCCGGGCAGCACCAGCGGCAGCAGGACGGTGCGGCCCTCGAGGCGCGCCAGCCCGTCGCCGCCGTAGACCAGTTTCTCGATGCGCAGATCAAGCATGGAAGCTTGCAGCAACAGTCGATGCGACAGAGCCGCGAGCGTTAGCGAGCGGGTGACCCGAAGGGCCGGGGAGCCTGCCGCGGCGCGGGCACCCGCTCGCTAACGCACGCGGCTCTGTTGCATCACCAGTTTCCAGCAGGCTGATCTCGCTGGCCGAAAGGTTGCGGCGGTAGGGCTGCAACTGTAGATCCAGTTCCCGCCGGGCGGCCAGCAGCCGCTCCTCGCTGGCGCTGGTCACCAGGGCCGAGTACATCTTGTCTTCGAGCACGGTGAGGCGCCGCTCCACCTGCTCCAGGTCCCACGCCACGCCTGATTCGGCGGCCTCCCGCAAGTCGTCGAGGCTGCGCGCCAGATCAGGGAAGTGCCCGCGGACGGCGGCGGCGCAGCGGTCGAGGGCTGCGGCCAGTTCCTGCTGGGAAAACGGCGGCGCGGCCGGCGCGCGGGCCGGACGCGGCGCTTCCTCCTGGGCGGCGGCCGTCACCTGCTGGGCGCAGTAGGCAAGGCTGTTGACCATGCGCCCCCGCCGCGACCGCGCGTGCCATTTTTCGAAGGCCCGGTCGATGCCGCGCAACACGGCGTCCAGCGGGACATTCGTTTCCTTCCAGCTTTCAATCAGCGCCCAGTCCAGCGTCGAAAGCCGGAACGTGCCGGTGCCGCGCGCCTTCTGAAAGTGCTCCTCGATCTCGGTGAAGTAATTGAAATAGTTTTCCATCCGCTGGAATGAAGCTGTCAGCTATCAGCTTTCAGCTAGCCCGTTCTTGAAAGCTGATAGCTGAAGGCTGACAGCTCACCTGTTCTGGCGCTCCCAGATGATGCGCAATCCCTCCAGCGTCAGGTCTTCGTCAATCACCGGCCGGAAGCGGGAGCCGGGCGAAATCAAGGCGGCTTGCCCGCCGGTGGCGATGATCTTCGGCGGGCTGGCGAAGGTCGCCACCAGGCGCTCGAGAATTCCATCGACCAGGCCGAGGAAACCGTAATACAGCCCGGCCTGCAGGCTGGCCGTGGTGTTCTTTCCGATGATGCCGGCCGGCTCGCGAATCTCGACCTCGCTGAGGCGGGCGGCGCGGTGGAACAGCGCTTCCGATGAAATGCCGAGGCCGGGGGCGATGGCGCCGCCCAGGTACTCGCCGCGTTCCGAGACGGCGTCGAAGGTGATGGCGGTGCCGAAGTCGAGGATGATGCACGGCCCGCCGTACTTCTCGAACGCGGCCACGGCGTTGACCACCCGGTCGGCGCCCACCTCCCGCGGATTGTCGCACAGGATGGGCATCCCGATCATGGGGCCGGGTTCGACAAACAGCGGAGAAAGGCCGAAATAGCGCAGCGCGACCTGGTGGAGCGTGCCGTCCAGCATGGGCACCACGCTGGAGATGATGATGCCCTTGATGGCCCGGGCGTCGATGTGCTCCAGGGTAAACAGGTTGCGCGCCAGGATTCCGTACTCATCCACGGTCTGCTCGTGCAGCGTCGTCAGCCGCCAGTGGGTGACGAGCTTCTTGCCTTCGAACAGGCCCAGCACGGTGTTCGTATTGCCGACATCGATGACCAACAACATAAGACCTCACCACAAAGTCACAAAGAACACCAAGTACACAAAGCCGGTTCTCTTGGTGAGCTTGGTGTTCTTGGTGTCTTTGTGGTGAAACTTTCGGTTCATACCGATCGAATGGTTCCCGAGAGGACCGGCTCGACCGTGCCGGTATCGTCGCGGCGCACCAGCAGGAAGCCGCAGGCGTCCAGGCCCTCGCTCATGCCGGTGAAACTTCGCGGCTCGGTCTCGACCGAGACGCGGCGGGCGCGGGCGTAACTGGAGCGCCGCTCGAAATCGGCGATAAGGGCGGCCGTGTCGCCGGCCGCGAATTCCCGATAGCGCCGGTCGAGTTGGCGCAATACGGCGGCCAACACGTCGGCGCGCGCCAGCCGCCGCCCGGTGGCCTGCGCCAGCGACACCGCCTCGCCGGCCAGTTCCGGCGGGAAGCTCTCCTGGTTGACGTTCAAGCCGATGCCCAAAATGACGTGCCGGATGCGTTCCGCCTCGGCCGTCATCTGGGGCAGTATGCCGCAGCATTTGCGGCCATCCAGCAGGACATCGTTAGGCCAGCGCAGGTCGGTGGGGCGCGAGGTGATATCCGATACGGCGTCGGCCACGGCCAGGCCGGCGGCCAGGGTCAGCACCGGCGCTCGCGCCGCCGGCATGAGGGGTCGCAGAAGCAGCGACATGTAGATGCCGGCGGCGCGCGGCGAGTGCCAGGAGCGGCCCAGCCGCCCCCGCCCGGCGGTCTGTTGCTCGGCGACGACAATGGCGCCGTGCGGCGCTCCCTCACGCGCCAGGTCCGCCGCCGCGGTCATGGTGGAGCCGATTCGATAGTAGTGATGGACCTGGGCGGCAAACTGGGTGCCGCGCGCCGCCCGCCGGATCACCCCGGCGGTCAGGATATCGGGCACCGTCTTCAGCACCAACCCGCGCCCGGGAAGGCCGTCGATGTGCACGCCCAGCTCGCGCAGCCGCTCGATCCATTCGTGCAGCGTGGAGTGAGGCACGCCGATTTCCGCGGCCGCCTTGGCGCCCGACACCACCACCGTGGCGTGATCCGCCAGCAGGTCTACCAGGCGATCGAGTTCCCTGTCCACAATGCCTCTCTTTCAGGCGCCAGGTCCCGCCTGGAGCAGGAAGCTGATGTCGGCGGCCGGGGCCGAGTGGGTGAGCGCGCCGACGGAAATGAAGTCCGGTCCGGCCAGCGCGTACTGGCGCACATTGGCCAGGGTGATGCCGCCGGACACTTCAACTTCGGGACGCGCTGGCCCGTGCTGCCGCACGCGCTGGACGCAGGCGCGCACCTGCTCGGGCGTCATATTGTCCAGCAGGAGGCGCGCGGCGCCCGCCTCCAGCGCCTCATCCAGCTCTTCGAGATTCCGCACCTCCACCTCGACCGGGTACGGGCCGCGGTTGGCCGCCGCTACGGCGGCGCGGATGCCGCCGGCCGCAGCAACATGGTTCTCCTTGATCAGGATGGCGTCGTACAACCCCAGGCGATGGTTGCGGCCGCCGCCGGCCGCCACCGCCTGCTTCTCCAGCTTGCGCAGTCCGGGCGTGGTTTTCCGCGTGTCCAGGATTGTAACGCCGGTGCCCTCCACCGCATCCACAAAGCGGCGCGTCAGTGTGGCGATGCCGCTCAGGCGCTGGATGAAGTTCAACGCCACCCGCTCGCGCTCCAGCAACCGGCGCGCCGGCCCCGAGATGCGGGCGATCACCGAGCCGGCCGCGACCCGCGACCCGTTAGGAAAGCAGATCTCCGGCTGCAACTCATAAATCAGCGGCAGCAGATCCAGTCCGGCAACCACGCATTCCTGCTTGGCCACAAATTGCCCCGACGCGGCGCGATCCGCGGGCACACACGCAGCCGAGGTAATGTCGCCGGCGCCGATATCCTCCGCCAGCGCTTCACGGATTAGCTTTTCGACTTCCACGATTGAACCACCAGGCCACCGAGTCAGCGGCCTTAGGTCTTTGTGTCTTGGTGGTTAAAGACTGCTCAGGGTTTCCTCGATCTTCTTCTGTTGAGCCAGGTTCTCTTTCAGCTTTTGCCCGGCGGCTTCCACGACGTGCCGGGGCGCGCGCTCGCGGAACGACGGACTCTCAAGCTGACGCGCCAGCGACTCCTGGTGGCGGCGGAGCCCGTCCAGGTCCTTTTGCAGGCGTTGGCGCTCGGCATGCACATCGACGGAGCCGGCCACCGTCACCTTCACGTCGAACTCCAGGGTGTGGCGGAGCGCGCCGCCGTCCTTGTCGGGCGGCTGATCCAGCAGCGCCAGGTGAGACACGCCGGCCAGGCGCTCGAACGCCGGCCGGAACTGCTCGGCCAGGGCGCGCAGTCCGGCATCGGCGGAATAGAACTCGGCCGGCACGCGCCGCTTGGGGTCGATCTTCGTTTCGGCGCGGATATTGCGGATGCTCACCACAACTTCCTGGAGGGCGGCCATCCGCCGCTCGGCCTCCGGATCGCCCCAGCCGGTGTCGGCCTGTGGAAAGGGCTGCAAGGCGATGGAAGCGCCCGCTTCGGCGATGGCGGCCTCGCCCGGGCGCACCAGCCGCTGCCACAACTCCTCGGTGATGAAGGGCATGAAGGGGTGCAGCAGCCGGAGCGCGCGCTCAAACGCCGCCAGCAGGTTCTGGCGCGACGGCTCGGAGGCGTCCAGCTTCTTCAGCTCGATATACCAGTCGCAGAACTCGTGCCAGAAGAAGTGATAGACCAGGTGCGCCGCCTCGTGGAAGCGATAGGCGGCGAGCGCCGTGTTGATCTGGCCCGCCACCGTCTCCAGCCGGGAGAACATCCAGCGGTCCTCGAGCGCGGCGATGGCCGGCGGCCGGCCCGCGTACTCCGAGCCCTTCATGAAAATGAAGCGCGCCGCGTTCCAGATCTTGTTGGCGAAAGCGCGGTAGCTGCGGATGCGGTCTTCCGACAAGGCGATGTCGGTGCCCGGCGCCGCCTGGATGGCCAGCGCAAAGCGCACCGCGTCGGTGCCGTACTGCTCGGTGATCTGGAGCGGGTCGATTACGTTGCCCCTGGTCTTCGACATTTTCTGGCGCTCGGCGTCGCGCACCAGGGCGTGGATGTAGACCTCGCGGAAGGGCACGTCCTTCATGAACTCGACGCCCATCATGATCATCCGCGCCACCCAGAAGAACAGGATGTCGAAGCCGGTGACCATCACCGTGGTGGGGTAGAAGACGCGCAGGTCGTCGGTGGCATCGGGCCAGCCGAGCGTCGAGAAGGGCCACAGGGCGGAGCTGAACCAGGTATCGAGCACGTCGGGGTCCTGCTCCAGTTCCCCGCCGCAGCGGCACTTTTCGGGCGTTTCGCGGGCCACCGTCACCTCGCCGCACCCCTTGCAGTACCAGGCCGGGATGCGGTGCCCCCACCAGAGCTGGCGCGAGATGCACCAGTCGTGGATGTTCTCCATCCAGTTGAAGTAGTCGCGGGCGTAGTTGTCGGGGGTGAAGCGGATGCGGCCCTCGCGCACCGCCTCGATGGCCGCCCGCGCCAGCGGCCCGATCTTGACGAACCACTGCGTCGAGATGCGCGGCTCCAGCACCGTTCGGCAGCGCTGGCACTTGCCCAGCGGCACGGTGTACGGCTCGACTTTTTCCAGCAGCCCTTGCTTTTCCAGATCGGCCACGATCTGGTGGCGCGCTTCCATGCGGTCCAGCCCGGCGTAGCGGCCGGCGTTCTGGTTCATGCGCGCCAGGTC
>JAPKYU010000350.1 GCA_026394175.1 Acidobacteriota bacterium
CGCGTGCGGGTCTTCGTCGATGAACCGGAACTGGGGCGGCTGGCCCCCGGACAGAAAGTGCGCGTCACCTGGACGGCGCTGCCCGGCCTGCACTGGGACGGCGCCGTGGAGCGCGTTCCGGCCGAAGTTACCATGCTGGGAACGCGCAGCGTCGGCGAGGTGATTTGCACCATCGGCAACGAGCAGCGCAGGCTGCTGCCCAATGTGAACGTGGACGTCGAAATCATATCGGCGGTGCGCAGCAACGTCTTGACGCTTCCCAAGGAGGCCGTCGTGCATGCGGCCGGGCCGGCTGCCGAGGCGCCGAACGGCCGTTTTGTCTTTGTCATAGAGGACGGCGTGGTACACCGCCGCTCCGTCGAAGTCGGAATCTCCAGCGCCACCCGCTTCGAGATTCTGTCCGGGGTGCGGGCGGGGCAGAAGGTCGCGGTCCCCGGCGACCGCCGCCTGGAAGAGGGAATGAAAGTAAAGGTGGTGGCGTGATGGTCCGGGTTCTCCGGGTGTTGCTGGTCGGTTGCCTTTTCGCGCCTGTGGCACTCGCGCAGGCCGCGCAGGCCGCGCCCCAGGCCGCTGAGCTGCAAGCGCGCCTGCAGGCCGGCCGGGCCCACTACGACGGCGGCAAGTACGATCCGGCCATCAAGGAATTCCGGGCCGCCGTCAAAGCCGCCCCCAACGATGCCTGGGCGCACCTGTGGCTGGCTCGCGCCCTGGGCCGCAGGATCGAGAAAATAAACCCGATTCGGGCCGCCTTCGGAGTCGGCGAAGTGCGGAGCGAGTTCGAACGAGCCGTGCAACTGGACCCCAATAACGTCGACGCCCGCTCCGACCTCATGGAGTTCTACCTGGAGGCGCCCGGCGTGTTCGGCGGCGGCATTGACAAGGCCCGGGCGCAGGCCGAGGCCATCGCTAAACTGAACACGGCCGAAGGCCATTCGGCCCGCGCGCGCATTGCCGAAAAAGAGAAGAAGTACGATGAGGCCGAGCGCGAATACCGGGCTGCCATCGATGCCGACCCCAACCGCGCCGGGTATCGCCGCGACCTGGAGAAGTTTTGGAAGCGCCGGGGGATGCCAGGCAAGCAAGCAGACCTGCACGGGCAGTAGGCAGTAGGCAGCCTGACACCTGGCACCTGACACCTTGTTTTTCGCCGAAGCATTCCGGTTCGCTTGGGATTCGCTGCGCGTCAACCGCATGCGCGCGGCGCTCACCTGCCTGGGCATGCTGATTGGCACGGCGTCGGTGATCCTGGTGGCCACCATCGCGCTGACCGGCCGCGACTACATCCTGGCGCAGATCGAGGGCGTCGGTTCCAACCTCATTTATGCCACCTACCAGGCCGACGAGACCAAGAACCGCAGCCTGGCCGACTTCCTGACGCTGGAAGACCTGGAAGCGGTGCGGCGGGATGTTCCGGGAGTGAAAGCGGCCACCGCCATCATCATCAATTACGACCGCATGATGGTGGGAGGCCGCGAGCGCGACATCTCGGTGCTGGGCACCGGGCCGGATTTCCGCATCGCCCGCAACCTCACCGTGCTCAGCGGGCGCTTCCTGGACGAGGAAGACCTGCGGGCCCGCAACAAGGTCTGCCTGCTGACCGGGCCCCTGGCCCAGAAGCTGTTTCACGACGAGCGGGAGGCCCTGGACCGGCGCCTCCGCATCCACGGCGTGCAGTTCACGGTGATCGGCGCCTTCAAGGAGGGCGTGGAAACCTTCGGCCAGTCGGAGATCAGCAAGGAGTCGGTGCTCATTCCCATCACCGTGATGCGCTACTTTACCGCCGGCGACCGGGTGGATCAGCTCTACGTATCGGTGGAGCGCCAGGCGGATGTGGTCCCGGCCACGGCGCAGGTGAAGCGCGTGCTCGGGATGCGCCACCGGCCCGGTTCCGTCTACCGGGTGGAGAACCTGGCGGAGATTCTGCAGGCCGCCGGGCGCATTTCCGTGGCGCTCACGCTGGTTCTGATCCTGATCTCCGCCGTCACCCTCACCATCGGCGGCATCGGGATCATGAACATCATGCTGGTGACGGTGACCGAGCGGACGCGGGAGATCGGGATCAGGATGGCCATCGGCGCGCGCCGCCGCGAAATCATGTACCAGTTCCTGACCGAGGCGGTGTTGCTCAGCGTGGGCGGCGGGATGCTCGGCGTCCTCGCCGGGCTGGCGGCGCCGCTCGCGGCGCGGTGGTTCGTCGAAGGCCTGAAGATTCCCGTCTCCGGGATTTCCATCGTGATTGCCTTCGCGGTTTCCGGGCTGGTCGGCGTGATTTTCGGGATTGTGCCGGCCAGCCGCGCCTCGAAGTTGAACCCGACCGAGGCTCTTAGATACGAATAGGAACCACAAAGGCACAAAGCACACAAAGGACCACTAAGACCTGGCTTGGTGTACCTTTGTGTTCTTTGTGACTTTGTGGTTGGGAGGCGGCATGCGCTTGATCTTGTTCCT
>JAPKYU010000615.1 GCA_026394175.1 Acidobacteriota bacterium
TGGTCTGGCTGAACGTGGATCCCGTGTTCGACAGCCTGCGTCCCGACCCGCGCTTCGCCGCCCTGTTGAAAAGAGTCGGGCTGTAGCGGCGCCCTGGCGGGCGGCATGCGGGCGGTAACCGTTAAGTCCACCGTTACACAACGACAAGACACTTCGCACCCGCCCCTTTTTCCCGCATGCTGGCGGCGCGCTATGTTTTGGCCACATCGCAACCAGTTGCCGAGAGTTCCCAAGGCGCGGACGCAGGTCCCGAAGGTTCTGCTTGCCGCGCTCCTGATTGCCGCTTTTTGTGACCCTGGCGGCCGCGCCAGCAATGGCGCGGCCATGGTCATCGCCGAGCAAGGCCGGGCCAGGTGCACGATTGTCACTGGCGGCGGCGCGCCCGACGCCGTGCGCTTTGCGGCCACCGAATTGCAGCGCTATCTGAAGCGAATCTCCGGTGCCGAGATTCCGATTCAGAGCGCCGGCAAGGTCCCCGCCGGTCCCTGCATTTTCGTGGACGACAGCGAACCACTTAGGGCCCTGAAGCTGCGCCCGGCGGGCCTGGCAAAGGACGCGCTCGCAATCAAGACGGCCGCGGGCCATTTGATCCTTCTGGGCGGCGATGATTCCGCCACCCAGTTCGCGGTCTACACCTTCCTGGAGAAGTATCTGGGAGTGCGCTGGCTTTGGCCCGGCCAGTTGGGAGAGGTTGTGCCGCGGAGCCGGTCGGTGGCGGTCGGCGCGATTGACGAGATCCAGCAGCCGGACTTCAAGTGGCGCAATCGCGGGCCCGGCGGGGCGCTGTGGGGCGCGGCGGAGGGTCCCACCGAGATGCGGGCCCGCGAGCGCCTGCTGGGCGTCAGCGCCGCACACCAGGCCGAAGTGGCGCTGTGGGAGAAGCGCAACAAGTGGGGCGGCATGAAGATTTACGGCGGCCACGCCCTGGGCGAAATCTTCCCTCCCGAAAAATACGCCAGGAGCCACCCCGAGTATTACGCGCTGGTGGGCGGGAAGCGCGCCGTACCCGGCCCCGATTATGACTACAAGCACGCCGGCCAGGTCTGCACCACAAACCCGGAGGTTGTCGAGGTCACCATCCAATGGGTGGGCAGGTTCCTCGATGCGCATCCCGATTACGACGGTGTTCACGTCACCATGAACGACAGCGCCGGCTTTTGCGAGTGCGAACGCTGCCGGGCGCTGGACTCCGGCGAGCTGGTCAAGAGGGCGGGCATTGACGCCGAAGAAACGAAGAAGACCGCCGCCCGCAACACGGTCATCACCGACAGGATTTTCACCTTTGTCAACCAGGTGGCCGAGGGCGTTCAAAAGACGCATCCCGGCAAATACGTGGTTTCGATGGCCTACTCGCGCTACATCACGCCGCCGCGGAACGTCCGGCTGCACCCCTTCGTGATTCCGCAGTACTGCCTGTGGAGCGCCTACCGGCACGCCAGTCCCGCCTGGAGACAGGAGCACGAACAAGTCGCGGCGGGCTGGGCCCAGGCCGCTCGCCGCGCCGGCATCTACGAGTACTACATCAACGGGTCCTGGCCCGGCCTGCACCGCCTGGTGGTCCCCTACCTCAGCGCCTCAATCAAGCAATTGAAGCGGACCGGCTTCGATCTGTATCAGACCCAGTCCGGGGACGACTTCGCCATCAACGGCATCAACTACTACGTGGCCGGCAAGCTGCTGTGGGACACCTCGCTGGATGAGCGGGCGATTCTCGACGATTTCTACGAGAAGGGGTTTGGGAAGGCGGCGCCGGCCATCCGGCGCTATCACCAGCGGCTGGAGCGGGCCTGGACGGCAGCCACTGCCGACGGAAACGATGTGGCCTGCCAGTCGCTGCGCGCCACTCGCCTTCCGGAACTCTTTACTCCCGAACTGCTGCGCCAGTGCCGCCGGGACCTGCGCCAGGCCGAGCAGCTTGCCGGCGATCCGCTGGTTCGAAAAAGGGTGGAATTCCTCGGGCAGGGGCTGCGCTACACGGAACTCACGGTCGCCGCCGTCGAGGCCGCAAGGAAACTGGAGACGGCGGGCGTTCGCCTTTTCCCACGGAAGCAAGCGCTCGAGGATTTTCGCCAGGCACAGCGCCGGGAAGATCTCGGCAAGCTGCTGGCGGCGGCCCTGGATGCCTGGCAGCAAAGGGACCGCTTTGTCGAACAGCTCAAGGACGATTACGTGGTTGCCTATTTCTGGGTGAAGTACAACGAGGTCACCCGTGAGTTCAACCCTTTGCCTCAACTGAAGGAGATGAGCCGGTAGCCGCAGATTTCGCAGATCGCACAGATTGAATCGGTGAAATCTGCGCAATCTGCGGCTAAGAATAGTCCGGACTGAGGAGAGCAGACATGAAGAGGACAACATTCTGCAGTGTGGCGTTTCTGGTTGTCGCGCTGTTTCCAGGCACGGCGAGCCTGGCCCAGGACGCCAAGACCCGCTTCAAGATCGATTCCCATTACCACTACCGGGACGAGCCGGATTTCATCAAGAAGACGGTGGAGACGTATCGCAAGTACAACGCCATGGTTTGCGTGCTGACGCCGATCAAGGCGCTGGAAGTGGTCAAAGGGGCGGTGAAGACCTACCCGGACGTCATCATCGGCTACGGCAGCATCAGCCTGGATGACCCGGGCGCGCTCGACCAGATCGACAAATTCCACGCCGCGGGCTTCCGAGGCATCGGCGAGTTGTCCAACCCGCTGAAGGACTACAACGACCCGGCCTACTTCCCCATCTACCAGCGCATGGAGCGCTACGGGATGCACGTGTTGTTTCACACCGGCGTGGTGGCGCGGCGCAATCCGGAGAAGCCGGGAACGACGGGCATGGCCAAGATGCGCCCGGCGTTTTTGGACGAAGTTGCGCGGCGGTTTCCGAAGATCACGCTTCAGGGCGCACACCTGGGGAATCCCTGGTACGACGAAGCTGCCGAAGCGGCCCGCTGGAACCCCAACCTGTATTTCGACATCACCGGCTCGTCGCTGATCAAGAAGAAGGACACCCCGCAGTTCTGGGCGGAAATCTTATGGTGGCGGCCATCGCTCGAATCCATGCATTCCCCCAGCGCCGGCGACCATGCCTTCGACAAGATTATCTTCGGCACGGACGAAAACCCCGAGGGGTTGCCGGCCAACATCGAGCGCTTCGACGCCTTTTTGAAGGCCAACAAGATTCCCGAGGATGTCCAGGCCAAGTGCTGGGCCGGCACCATCGCGCGCATTCTGGGAATCGATCTGAAGGCGCGGCCCGCGCGGCCCGGCATGGCCCGCAAGATCGAAGAATCCGAGCGCGAAGAAAAGACGGGGAACTTGCTGCTGGTGCCCAGGAAGATGTCCGAAGCCATCGAACTGGGCCTGGTGCGCCTCAAGAAAGGCGAAAAGAACCGCCTGGCCGTGCATCCCGATGAAGAAGAGGGCTACCTGATCTTGAAAGGCAAGGGCCTGTTGCTGCTGGGCGAGGCAAAGCAACCGGTGGCCGCCGGCATGGTGGCCTACATTCCCAGAAACACCCAACACCAGATCGAGTGCACCTCCGACGAGCCGCTGGAATACGTCTACTTCGCCTCCTGGCGGTGAGTTCTGCGCTTCGTTTTCGCGAGCCGGGCGGCCACATCCGTGACTGGTTCCGGTCAGGACAAACCGTCTGGAGCAACCGGGCGTGGCATTGCACATCAGGCATCAGTGGACAATGACGCCTGGATTGCCTCGACCTGCTGCTTGAGAACGGGGAGGTTAACGGTCACGATATTCCAAACGCGCACCAGGTCGAGTCCGAGATAATCGTGGACCAGCACGTTGCGAAAGCGAGCAATGGCCCGCCACTCGACTTCGGGGAAACGGCTCTGGATGTCGGGGGAAACGCGCGTGGCCGATTCAGCAAGCGTTTGCAGCTTGCGAACGACCGCATCAGCCACCATGCTGTCCGCAAAGAAGGCTTCTCTGCCGCCCCGGGCGTAGGTTTCGATCTTTTCGATGCAGTCGAGGATGTGGCGGATGTGGAGGGAGTCGTCTTTCACAACGGCACTGCCTCCTTAAGCACCCTCTCGCGGATGTACGGATTCAGGCCGGGCTCCGTAATAACCTCGACTCTGCGCCCGAGCAGCTCTTCCAGATCGGCGAGCAGCCCGCCCGGGAAAAAGGGTGTCACGTCGGGCCCGCAATCCACCAGCAGATCGAGGTCGCTTTTCGGTCCTGCTTCGCCGCGGGCCACGGAGCCAAACACACGGAGATTGTACGCGCCGTGCCGCCCGGCGATTCTCAGGATCTCCTCGCGCTTGCCTCCCAAGACATCTTCAATGCCCATGGTTCACCGCCAATAAAGAATCTTAGCTCTCTGACAGCGTGCCCGGCAAGGCGGACCAACATCGACGCGGGAGTGGATTCCGGGTATTCCCGCCATAAACAGGAGCCTCTAGCCGCCCATCTCTACTTCCAGCGGCCGGGTGACACGGCTGGCGCCCAACACGTGGAACCCGATGACCTGCCCATCGGCATCCACCTTCTCCATCACCTGCTCGCTCGATGTGAAAGGCGGGGACGACAGCGCGCCGCGACGTTCTCGAGTTGCATGGGAGCATCAGGCGGGCTTATGCGGCTCGCGGCGCGCCACCGGTTGCCTTGGGGCGACGCAGCTATGCTCGGCGGTTCCCCTTGGCGCTGCGGCGCCGGCGCCTGGTCCACGGGGCGGCGCGGCGGGCGGCTCCCAGTGCTACAATCACGGCGATGCACAAGCGCGGAGCGATTGTCGAACGGAGCGGGATCTATTGGTGTTCAGTCTGCAAACTTCCGGTGCGCCTGAACAAGGGCGACGTCTTCCCCGAATGCGCCAACATGTGCGGGCGCGGGGGATGGGAGCCGGTCCAAGTGGAGGAGACGGCCCCGGAAAGCAAGTGACAAAGCCCAACCTGACACCTGAAGCCTGACACCTGAAACCTGGCACCGGTTGTCAGCGCTCGTAGGAGCTGATCACGCGATCCAGCGCCGCCTGATCGATGCGCAGCCGGCCCTGCTTGGTGGCGCGCTCTTTCAAGGCCTCGGTAAACACCTGGTACAGCAGGCTCTGCTTCTGCTCGCTCAACTCCCTGCGCAGCCCGTCGCGGGCTTTGGCCAGATCTTCCTCGGAGGCGGGCTGCTTGTCGAGCACCTGGAAGACGGCTTGGCCGTCGGTCACATTGACCGGTCCGCCGATCTCGCCGGCCTTCATGGAGAAGGCGTTGTCGCCGAGGCTGGCGGCCGCGCCCAGGTCTTTGATGTTGCCGTCCCGGTTAAACGGTTCGCTCTCCTTGGCGCTGATTTTCATTGCCGCCGCGGCCTTCTTCAGGTCGCCGCCCTTGCGGGCCAGGTCGGCCAGTTCGCTGATGCGGGCGGCCACCGTCGCGGCGGCTTTCTCGTTGCGCAGATCGTTTTCGACCTGATCGCGCACCTCGGAGAGCTCCGCCGGGTGGGCGGCGCTGACCTGCACCAGGGAGGCCATCAGCATGCCCTTGGTCACCGTGACCAGCGAGGTCATTTGCCCGGGCTTCAAGTTGGGGGCAAACAGGTTGTCGTCGGCGGCAGGCTCGGCGCCGGCTTCCGGCAGCGGGTCGCCGCGCTTGACCAAACCGCTTTCCAGGATCGGAAGATTCAGGGCCGCGGCGAGCGCCTGGATGTTGTCCGGGTTCTTTTTCATTACGGTTTCGGCTTTCTGCGCCAGCTCGTCGGTCAGCCGGGAGGCCTTCTCCGCCCTTACCTGCGGCGTGATTTCCGGGGCCACTTCCTGCAGCACGCGCAGGTGCGCCTTCTCGCGCGCCTCGACCTTCAGGATGTGGAAGCCGTACATGGTCTTGATGACCTCGCTGATGGTGCCCACGGAAAGCGAGAAAGCGGCCTGCTCAAATCCGGGCACCGTCTGCCCGCGCACCAGCCAGCCCAGGTCGCCGCCCTTGGCCGTGGTCTGCGCGTCGTCGGAGTTTTCCTTGGCCAGCTTGGCGAAATCCTCGCCGGCCCGGGCGCGCTTGAGCACCTCCTCGGCCTTCTTTCGGATGGCATCAATCTCCTCGCCCGTCTTGCCGGTGGTCTTGAAGAGGATGTGGCTGACCTTCACCCGGTCCTCGACGCGGAAGCGGTCCTTATTGTCGTTGTAGTAGCGCTGCAGATCCTGTTCGGCGACCGGGACGGTCTCCTTCAGCTTCGCGGTGTTGATGAAGACCAGCTTGAACTGCCGGCGCTCGGGAATCTGGTAGCGGCTGCGGTTCTTGTTCAAGAAATCGGTGATCTCGGCGGCGGAAATCGGGATGCCGCTTTTCAGGTCGGCGGCTTTCAAGACCGCGAATTCCACCCGCATCTTGTCGTTGCGGCGGTGGAATTCGCGCCCCACATCCTGGTCGCTCACCGAGGCCCCGGCGGTGACCACGTGCCGCAGCTTGTTGAGCAACAAGGCCTCCTCCACCCTCTCTTCGAATTGCGGCACGCTCATTCCGAAGCGGCTTTCGACCAGCGAGCGGTACTGCTCCTCCCCGACGTATTGGCCGCCGGGAAAGATCTGTGGGTTCTGCCGCAGCTCGTACGCCACCTCCTGGCCCGACACGCTCAAGCCCAGGCGACGAGCCTCCTTCACCGTCAGCCGGTCGCCCACTATCTGGTCCAGAACCTGGGGCGCGTAGAGCGGAAGCAGGTTGGGAGGAAGCCGCTGATTGCGAGTCAGCAACTGCAACCGGCGGGCCAGCTCAACCGAGGTTATCGATTCGTCTTCCACTTTGGCCAGCACCGATTCCTCGGTCGGGCTGCTGCCCGTGAGGCCGGGGATCAGGGTGACGACCAGCATGACGCAAATCAGAACCAGCAAACCGCCGAGAAACACGCGAACCGCCGTGTCTCTCCGGCGAAAAAACTGAAACATACCGGGCGCTCCAATGAAAAGATTGCAGGCAGCGGGCGCAGGCCGAGCCGCCACCCCTGCCGTAGCCGCCTGATCGAATCGCATGTCCAGCCAAACGGTGGTTCAGCGAACAGCAGGCAGATCAATATATTATAGGAAGCACCGGGCTGCCGTGGCAAGCACGCCGGAGCTTTGGGGCTTGGGGACTTTAAGGGGAGACCGCGGAGAGTGGCCGGCGGTTCATTCCGGCTCGGGGGCGCCTTCCAGCAGGCGGGCGCCTTCCTCAATCCCGCCCTGCAAATCGCCCATGGTGGCCAGCTTGCTGAAATCCACGCCGAGCTGGACCAGCGTCCGGGCGAATTCGCTGGAGAGACCGGTGATGATCACCTTGGCGCCCAGCAGGCGGGCGGCCTGAACGGTCTGAATCAGCCGATTGGCCACGGTGCTGTCGATGGTGGCGGTGCCGGTCACGTCAATCACCGCCACTTTCGCGCGCTGGCGGCGTATGGCGCGCAGCAATTGCTCGGTCAGTTGGCCGGCGCGCCCCGAATCTATTTCGCCGATCATGGGGACAATCAGCAAACCCTCGCGCACCTGCAGCACCGGTGTGGAAAGCTTGCGGATGGCCTCCTGCTGGCGGCTGATGGCCTCGTCCGCCTGGGCCCGCTCGATCGCGGTCCCCAGAACATTCGCGATCGCCTGCAGGAAATGGATGTCATCGCCGGAGAAAGTCCGCGGCTCGGTGGAGTAGACCGCCAGTACCCCGTAGGGGGAACCGCGTCCGGGGATGATCACGTTCATCCCGCTCATCGCCCCGTGCTCCCGGAGCGTCTCGCTCACCCGGAAGCGGGTTTCGGTTCCCAGGTCTTCCACGATGGTCGGCCGGCCGGAAAGCAGGGCCAGGCCGGCCTGGGATTCCGTGCCGGTTTTGAAGCGGGCCGTTTCCACCAGGCCTTCCTTCCAGCCCACGCCGGCGCAAACCAGCAGCGCCTCCTGGCCCGGCAGCAATTCCATCACGCTGGCGTAGCGGGCCTGGAGCGTCTCGGTCACAACCGCCAGGCTGCGGTCCATCAGGGCCCGCAGAGTGCCGCCGGCCAGGGCCTGCTGGCTCAACTCGGCCACCACTGCCTGTTGCCGGACCCGGGTGTCAAGATCGGCGCTGACTTTCTCGGCCTCGGCCCGCGCCGCCTGCTCGCAGGCCAGCAAATAGTCCTTCTGCTGGTTGGCGGCGTGCAGATCGGCCAGCACTTGCGCTCCGCGCAGCGCAATCGCCGTCTGGTTGGCGGCCACCGACAACAGCAGCCGCTCCTGGGCGTTGGGGAAATCGGGCAGCCGGGAACCGGCCACCACCCGCCCCAGTTCGCGCTCGTGCACGATGGGCGTGGCGTGGATGGTGATTTCGCCGGGCTTGGTGGGATGGGCGATCCGAGCCATCGTTGTCCCATACAAACCCTCGCCGGTGCGGGACCCCAGGGCCTGGCCGACCTGCGCGGCGCGCTCCTGAATATTCGGATCGCCGTCGGCGCGCACCTCTTGAATAAAGCTGTCCTCGGGTCCGCGCAGACCAACGTACACGATTTCCAGCCGCAGCATGTTGAGCAGAACGTCGGCCAGAATGCCCGCAATTTGGGCCGGTTCCTGCCCCACCCAGATGGCTGGAAGGGTGGAAAGCGAGACCAGGTCCCGGAGCGAGCGCCGCATCGCCTGCAATTCGTCGGATTTGCCCTTTGCTGCTTCTGCCATAGGCCCTGGCTCGAATCCCACGGCCGGACAGCTCACTCGGCTGCGCGATCCTTTGAGCGCCGCCGGATCTCTTTCAGGAACTCGTCCGGCGGCACGTACAACGGGTTTTCCTGGAGGATGCCGCCGATGATGGCCATGGGATGGGTCCGGAGAATGTCCATGACAATTTTCCCGCCAAACTTGGCGAGATCGTACGTTCAAACAACCGGGTCCGGATACCGCACCAGGACGTAGTTGGCGCGCGCCTCGTACTCGATCAGGTCGTCCACGCCCGGCAGGCTTTCCAGGGCCCATTCCATGTGCGCCACCATCCGCGTGCACGGATAGCCCTGATCGTGGCCCGCCTGCAGCACCTGCTCGACCAGCGCCAGCATCGCATGCTGGTCAAAGCGGCCGCCTCGCAAGTAGGCTTCCTGCCAGACGCGGACCTCCAGTTGTCCGCTGCGCTCGGCCGGCGCGCAGTCGATGCCGTTGCCGGTCAACCTGCGAATGTGGTCGGCGCGAAGCGCGGGATCGACTATGTGAAAGGCCCTGTCCCCACGCGCCACGCCCTCCTGGATGAAGGGCATAAGCACGTTATACTCCTCTTCCCTGCTGTGGAAGAGTGCGCAGACATGCCGCCTGTCCTGGAGCGCTGCGCCGGCCAGGTGCACGGCCCCGTTCGGTTCGCTCATTCGACACCCCCACTCGATGACTCGATTAGAACATAAGGGTACTTTAGATGTAACAACTGCCGGGTTCGTCGCGCGAAAAATGCCGGGCCAGGCGGCTAGACTGCCGCTCTGCTATAATGGAACCGGTTTTCTTGGGAGGAATCTGTTGTTTACAGCGAATTCTCTGATCGCCCCGCTGGCCTTTTTCTTTCTGGAAGGACTGACGATCGTCTGCATGGTCGGCACGATATTGCTCTGGGCCGTGTTCGGCTTCCTGTTCTTCGCGGAACGCGGCCTGAAGAAGGAATAGCAAGTCAGTCCGACACGACTGCGCACTTTTCGATGCAGCGCCGGGGCCGGTCCCCGGCATGCCGGGCCCGAGGCCCGGCGCTATTGTTCCGGATTCCACAAGAAGCGGCCGTGGCAGGTGATTTCGGCGGGTCCGGTCAACAAGGTTTCCCCACCCGGTTCCCAGGCCACCCCTAACTCGCCGCCCTCGGTGCGGACCGTGACCGGGGACGAAGCGCGGCCGGTGTGAATGGCCGCGACCGCCGCGGCGGTCGAGCCGGTGCCGGAAGCCAGCGTGTGGCCGGCGCCGCGCTCCCAGAAGCGGGCCTCCAGGACGTGCTCATCGATGACGCGGACGAAATCGACATTGGTCCCCGCCGGAAAAAAGGGATGGCAGCCCAGGGCGCGGCCGCGCTCCTGCCAGGGGCATTCGAAATCCTTCACAAAGACCACGCATTGCGGGTTGCCCAGCCAGACCGACAAGGTGTCCTCCGGGCCCGGCGCGATGCGGGGCGCCGCCACGCTCATCTGAAACAGGAACCGTCGCTCGCTGCGGGCGATGAGGCGCAATTCTTTCAGGCCCGCTCCGGTGCGGATGCGCAGCAACTGGCCGCGGGCCGCGCCGCTCTCCACCAGCCAGGCAGCCACGCACCGCGTTCCGTTGCCGGAGAGCTCGGCGGCGCTGCCATCGGAGTTAAACAGGCGGATCTCGGCATCGGCGTCTTGGGCCGGGCACGCGGCCAGGTACAGACCGTCGGCGCCCACGCCGAAGTGGCGGTCGCACATGGCGCGGGCCACCTCGCTGCCCGGCACCCCGCCGAGGCTATCGGCCGGAACAATCAGGAAGTCGTTCCCGCAACCATGCGCTTTCGTGAATGGAATCTCGTTCATGGGCCGTGGGCTGTAGGCTGTAGGCTGTGGGCTGTGGGCGATGGGCGGCGGGCTGCGGATTTGTATCTCGGTTCCTACAGCCTACAGCCTGTCATCGGGCGCCGCGTTCAATATCCTCGATGCGCTGCAGCACCATCGGTTCGGAGCCGGCCGGGGCTTCCACGTCGAAGTCAACCGTGCAGCGGTCTTCCGTTTTGCGGATGCGGAAGTCCCTGACGCTCAGCTTGTGTTGGACCGCCATCTGCTGGAGGTCGAGCAGGCACCTGCCGGGATGGGCTGTCGTGACACTAAAGGACGTGACCCGCACCTTGGACTCGGTCCGTGCCTCGATCCAGCCGAGCACGATCAGCACCAGAAGCATCAGCGCGGTGGAAAAGACGGCGAGAAGCGCCATCCCGCCGCCGGCCGCCATGCCGATCGAGGCCATGGCGAAAATCGTGGCGGCGGTGGTCAGCCCCGTGACCGCCGCCCGCGACTGGATGATCGCTCCGGCCCCGAGGAAGCCGATACCGGTGATCAACTGGGCGGCGATGCGCTGCGGGTCGCCGCCACGCACCCCCGCCAGTCCCTCGGACAGTATGGTAAACAGCGCGGAGGCGAAGGTAATGAGGATGATGGTGCGCAGTCCGGCCGACTTGCGCTTCCATTCGCGCTCCGCACCCACCGCCGCCCCCAGCCCGGCGGCCAGCAGTAACCGCAGGAACGCGTGCCACAAAAAATGCGCGTCATTCGGCGACATAACAAACCAGCAGGCTGCAGACTGGAGGCTGTAGGCCGGAGGTGGCCGCAATCTCTGCTCCAGCCTCCGGTCGCCAACCTTCAGTCAAGAGACCTGTCCCTACCTAGAATCTGACCAGATCCTGGATGGCGCAGTAGCGCGCGTCAATCTCCTGGCGTGTGAGCCGGCGCAGCCGCTCGACGCCGAACCGTTCGACGGCGAAGCTGCCCAGCACCGAACCATATATCATGGCCCGCCGGAGGGCGGCCTGGTCAAAGCCGCCCGCTTCGGCCAGCGCGCCCATGAAGCCGCCGGCAAAGCTGTCGCCGGCGCCGGTGGGATCGCACACCTGTTCCAGCAGGAAACCGGGCGCGCAGAATACCTTGCCGTCGACAAACAGCAGCGCTCCGTATTCGCCGCGCTTGATGACCAGAATCCGCGGGCCCATGGCGTGAATCGAGCGGGCGGCGGCCGGCAGGTTGTACTCGCCCGACAACAGGCGCGCCTCGCCATCGTTGATGACCAGCACGTGCAGGCCGCCGAGAGTCCGGCGCAAGGCCTCGGGCTTTCCCTGAATCCAGAAATTCATGGTGTCGCCGGCAACCAGCCGCGGTGCGGACAACTGGGCCTGCACGTTCCGCTGTAATTCCGGGTCGATATTGCCCAGAAACAGCAGCTCGCTGTCCCGGTACTCGGCGGGGATCTTGGGCTGGAAGTCGGCGAACACGTTGAGCTGGGTGTCCAGCGTAACGCGGTCGTTCAGATTGTCCGTGTACTCGCCGGACCAAAAAAAAGTGCGCCCCGGGGCCCGCTCCAGCCCCGCCGTGGAGATGTTTTTCTCTCGAAAGACGGCCATTTCCGCGTCGGTGAAGTCATCGCCGACCACGGCCACCACACGGAGGCCGGCAAAAAAGCTGGCGGCCAGCGAGAAGTATGTCGCCGAACCGCCCAACATGCGCTCGACCGCTCCGAACGGGGTCTTGACGGCGTCAAAGGCCACGGAACCGACTACCAATATGTTCATCGCCATCGCGGGGGCCGGCCTCGGCTTGCCCCGTGCTCTCCGCGTCTCAGGCGCTACCGGCCGCGGGCGGCCTGGGGGGCGGCGGAGGAAGCTGCCGCGCCTTCACTTCCGACTGGAAGCCGATGCGCCGGTGGCTCCCGTCACAGAAGGGCTTGTTCTCCGACGACCCGCAGCGACACAGCGAAACCGTGGTCCGGCCGCTCAGGTCGAACTGCCTACCTTCCGAATCGCAGACCTCGAAATCGCCCTCGATACGGACCGAGCCGTGGCTATTGACCGTGATCCTGGTCATTGTTCCTCCCGACTCACGCTAACCGCTTTTTCGGGGAAAAGCAACGTCGCGGGGGATTGGGTAGTGGGTCAGTTTGAAATTCGGTGACGGTCCACTTTGATTAGCTTGGTCGCCACGCCCGAGTCTCAGGCGTAGACGAATGCACAGCGCAAGCCGCGGAGGAGCGCACGACGATAGTAATGAGGTTCATGGGCCCGCTAAGCCCCTTCACTCGGGCGGCAGGCTCGGAGCCACCGGCAGATCGCGTTCGGCTTGGCCACGCGGACGCTGCGCCTGCCCCCGGTCAGCAGCCGTCCCTGCCTGTCCCCCGCCGGCTGCTGCGCGAGGCTCTGACCAACTCCGTTTAGGTTATCGGCGGACGTTTATGCGATCCGTCCTGACGGACCGCAGTCGCGATACAGAAGGCTTGCTGAATTTGAGCTCGACGGAGCAAACGCGAAGACGGGATGTGACAGGAGTGTGCTGGGGCTCTGCGGTCAACGCGTATTCGAAGGGCGTATTTCGATGGATTTCTGGCTTCTTGGTTTCCGGTTCCAGAAAAGATGCTCGCAG
>JAPKYU010000444.1 GCA_026394175.1 Acidobacteriota bacterium
CTCCCGCAAATGGCCGGTTTCAGTCGTCCCTCCGGGACTCTTCGCGTTCGTTTACTACCCAGCACTGAAGTGCTGGGCTATTATCGGCCGCGCCTACGGCGCTTCGATAAGCCAAGCAATCAATGACGCACTACACTAGCGGAAGGCGGTCCACATCCGATAGGCGAATCGTGATCGTGTGACGCGTCTATGTAAATCGTAACAGCGCCGCAACAGCTTGCGCTTCGGAGGGAGGCCGTGCTGTGGAGGGATCGAACCCGCAGGCCGGCAAGTGGCGATTTCACGAGGTTGCCAAGCCCAAACCTGCCGTGGCGAAGCGATTGAATTGAATGCGTCTGTCCGACAACTTTTCAGAGGTCATGCGCAAGTTGATCGCCGACCTCAAGGGAATCGGCAGGATCCAGCCCCTCTGAACATCCCCTGAGAATAAACACAGAAAATCCCTTGCCAGGCTCTGAGGATATGATATGCTCAGTTTCCGGTTGGCTTGTGATGTCCACCAGTTTCAACAAGATCAGGGCACCAGAGAAGCTCCACCATTGCGTCACGCGGACACTCGCCCTCCGAGTTATGGACGCGGAGCGGGCTTCGGAGAGGCTCGATTTCCCTAACGAGGCGGAGTTGTGTCAGCAACTGGGCGTTAGCCGCAGCATCCTGCGGGAAGCTGTGAAGGTACTGGCGGACAAAGGGATGATGGAGGTCCGGCCGCGCTCGGGCATGCGATCCCGGCCCAGGGCCGAATGGAACGTGCTCGATCCGGACATTCTCGGCTGGCAAGCTCAATTGAGCCCGGATCCGCGTTTCCTGCGGGATCTATGCGAGGTTCGACTGGCCATTGAGCCGACGGCTTCAGGATTCGCGGCGGTCCGGGCTACCCCACAAGAAATCGCGGCCATCGAGGAGTGCCTGGAACGGCGGGAGGCGGTTACCGGCAGTGTCAACTTCGAGGAGGCCATCAACCTGGATCTGCAGTTCCATACCGCCGTGGTGGCGGCCTCCCACAATCCGTTGTTTCAGCGATTGAGCGCCAGCATTCGTGAACCCTTCCGGGTGGCGTTGTCGTACACCGCCCGGCTGCGGGCATCGGTGGCGTTGGAACTGGCGGCCCATCGGACGCTGCTCGACGCCATTCGCAGGCATCAGCCGATGGCGGCGCGCGCCGCCGCTGAAGAGATCGTGGGCTACGCGATGTTGGCCGTCGAGCAGGTGGTGCGTTCGCAAGAGAACCACGGAGGCGGCTGACCCGGACCATTCACAACGGATGAACAGGGGCGGACACGGATGGGCCGGAGCAGGGCGGACGGGGTGGCAACAGCATGAAGCTGGCGGTATCAGGAAAAGGCGGCGTCGGCAAATCGACCATCGCCGGCACGCTGGCGCGGCTGTATGCGGCCGACTCCTGCCGTGTCCTGGCGATCGACGCCGATCCGGATGCCAACCTCGCTTCGGCCGTCGGTGTGCCGCCCGAACTGCGACGGGGAATCCGCACCATCGCGGGCGAGCGCCGGCTGATCGAGGAACGAACCGGCGCCAGAGTGCGCGAGTTCGGCCAGATGTTCAAACTGAATCCTGAGGTCGCGGACATCGCGGAACGATACGCGGTGCGCTACGCGGGGGTGGACCTGCTGGTGTTGGGCGCGGTGCCGCGAGCCGCCGGCGGTTGCGCCTGCCCCGAGAGCGTGCTGCTGAAAAGCCTGGTGCTCCACCTGGTGCTGAAGCGCGGCGAGGTGGTCATTCTGGACATGGAAGCCGGCATCGAGCACCTGGGACGCGGCACCGCCGCGGGGGTCGATTTGATGGCGGTGGTGGTGGAGCCGGGCCGGCGCAGTCTGGAGACGGCTCACCGCATCCGCGAGATGGCGGCCGCGCTCGGTATCCGCCGTTTCGGGGTCGTGCTCAACAAGTCCACGAGTCCCGCCGAGGATGGCGAATGGGTGTCCGCGGAGTTCGGTGCGGACAGCCTGCTGGGCGTGATTCCCTTCGACAGCCGGATCGCCCGCGCCGACCGTCTCGGTTCATCGATTCCGGAATTGGGCCAACAGGACCTGCTGGCCCCGTTTCGCGAGCTGCTGGTAAACCTGGATTCTCGCATCAAGGAGAAAACGCCATGAGTTTCGAGCCCCGATGCCTGGCCACGGCCATTGGCAGCCTGCCGCACGCCGATGCGTGCCAGGCGGCTCAAATCGTGCTCAGAAGCATCCCCGACGCGCCGATCTGGCCGCAACTGCCCGCCACCGGCATCAACGAGCAAATGGAAGTGCAATACAGCGAGGGCATTCCCCGCGTTGTCATCGACCGCGAGAAGGAGCGGATGTTTATCGACACCACGGGCGATTACTCCATGGAGCTGGCCGCCTTCTACGAGAACTTTTTGGCCGAGAACCTGGATTACTTTCGGATCACGCCCGACTTTGCCAAGGGCATCTACGCCCTGGAAGCGGCGTTGGAAACGGCCGGCGGCACGCGTCCCTTCGTGAAGATGCAGACCACCGGCCCCATCAGCTTCGGGCTCACGGTCGTCGACGAGAACAAGCGCGCCATTTACTACAACGCGGAGTTCATCGACGTGGTGGTGAAGGCGCTGGCCATGAAGTGCCGCTGGCAGATCCGCAAATTCCGCAAGTTCGCCCGGGGCATCATCTGTTTCATCGACGAGCCCATCCTTTCGGCCTTCGGTTCCTCCACTTACGTCAGCGTCACCCGTGACGACGTGGTGGCCAAGCTGGGCGAGATGATCGAGGCGGTGCATGCCGAGGGAGCGCTGGCCGGCGTGCACTGTTGCGGCAACACGGAGTGGCCCATCTTGATCGACGCCGGCGCCGACATCGTCAACTTCGACGCCTTCGATTACGGGGACACCATCACTCTCTATCCGGAGCCCGTGAAGCGCCACCTGGAGGCCGGCAAGACACTGGCCTGGGGTATCGTGCCGACCAACAGCGCCAAGATCCAGGCGCAAACCGCCGACAGCCTGGTGAGCAAGTTGTTTGCGCTGGTCGAGGACCTATGTAAGGCCACCGGGCTGAACCGGGAGTTGGTCCTTCGCCGGGCGTTGATCACACCCTCCTGTGGCACCGGCTCGATGCCCAAGGCGGATGCCGAGAAGGTGTTCGACATTCTGCGCCAGGTCAGCGAGAAGCTGCGAAGCGGGCTCGGCGCGACGGCGTGAGGAGTAGCCACAGATTACACGGATTCTGCGGATTCATCCGTGCAATCCGCGAAATCTGCGGCTCGGACGTTCCATGGGATCTGTTATCGCCATGACGGGAAAGGGCGGGGTGGGCAAGACGACTCTGTCCGCGCTGGCCGTGGATTGGCTTGTGCGGCGGGGCGAAACGCCGATCCTGGCGGTGGACGCCGATTCCAACGCCAACCTGCATTGGGCCCTGGGGGTTCGCTACCAGGAGACCGTGGGCGGCATCCGCGAATCGGCCCGCCGGCAGGCACAGGCCCTGAAGGGCATTGCCAAGCAGGAGTTCCTGGAGTTGCGGGTGCAGGAAGCGCTGGTCGAGCAGCAGGGCTACGACCTGATCGTGATGGGCCGGCCCGAGGGACAGGGTTGCTACTGCTTCGCCAACAATGTTCTCCGCGACGTGCTCGACCGCCTGGCACGCAACTACCGCCACATCGTGATCGACAGCGAGGCCGGACTGGAGCACGTGTCCCGCCGCACGCTGCTTTGCCTGGACCACCTGGTGATTGTTTCCGATTGCACGGTGCGGGGCATTCGCACCGCGGCCCGCCTGTCCGCGCTGG
This sequence comes from Acidobacteriota bacterium, assembly GCA_026394175.1. Lineage (GTDB taxonomy): Bacteria > Acidobacteriota > Terriglobia > JAJPHL01 > JAPKYU01 > JAPKYU01. Next base: position 3,757 of record JAPKYU010000444.1, read on the forward strand.
CCGACGAGGTGGGCCTGGGCGCCCGGTCACGCGGCCTGATCGTGAACCGCGTGCCGGAAGGAGGGCCGCCGCCGGCGGTCCGAAGCGAAGCCCAGGCCAGCGGACTGCCCCTGCTGGCGGCCATTCCCCTGGACGAGCACGTTGCGGCCCTGGACGGCGACGGAATTCCGCTGGCGGGAATGCCGCGAAACGCCCCGGCGCGTGTGGCGTTCGAAGAGGCGCTCACAAAGCTGTTTCCCGAACAGGAGAGGAACTGATGTCCACGACGCCGCCCAAGGCGCCGGCCGGAGATGTTTCTCGGGATCCGGCGATCAACCAGATGGTGCACATCGCCGGCAGCGCGCAGGTGCCGACCGTCTGGGACCGGTACCAGGCCCAGCATCCGCAATGCCGGTTCGGCAGCGACGGCGTCTGCTGCCGGCTGTGCCACATGGGGCCGTGCCGCATCACTCCCAAAGCCAGGCTGGGCATCTGCGGCGCCGATGCCGATACCATCACGGCGCGCAACCTGCTGCGCGAGATTGCCGCCGGCGTCGCCGCCCACTCCGATCACGGGCGCGTGCTGGCCCGCACGCTGAAGCGCGTGGCGCAGGGCCAGGGCGGCGAGTTCAAGATCAGCGATGGCCGTCGCCTGCGCGAAGCGGCGCACTTCTTCCACATCCGGACCGGCGGACGCGGCGATCTGGAAATCGCGGGCGACCTGGCGGATTTCCTGCTGGGGCAATTTTCGTGGTCGGAGGAACCGAATGCCACGCTGCGGATCGCTCCGGAAAAGCGGCAGGCGCTCTGGAAGAAGCTGGAGATCGAGCCCAAGGGCATCGACGCGGCGGTGGTGGAGTTGCTGCACCGCACGCACATGGGCGTGGACCATGACTATCGCCACTTGATTATGGGCGGGCTGAAGTGCGCGCTGGCGGACGGCTGGGCGGGCTCGGCCATCGCCACGCTGGTCTCCGACATCCTGTTCGGCACGCCGCGGCCCGTCCGCAGCCGGGTGAACCTGGGCGTCCTGGCCGAGGACAAGGTCAACATCATCGTGCACGGCCACGAGCCGACGCTGGCGGAGATGCTGGCCCTGGCCTCCCGCGACGAGGAACTCCTGGCCCATGCCCGGGGCCATGGGGCAGCCGGCGTCAACCTGGCCGGAATCTGCTGCACCGCCAACGAAGTGCTCATGCGCCACGGCCTCCCCATCGCCGGCAACTTCCTGCAGCAGGAGCTGGCCATCCTGACGGGCGCGGTGGAAATGATGGTCGTCGATGTTCAGTGCGTCATGCCCTCGCTGGCGCAGGTGGTGAAGTGCTTCCATACCAGGCTGGTGAGCACCTCTGAAATCGCGCACAACCGTGAAGCCGAGCAGATCACCTTCGATGTGGGGAACGGCTACGCCCATGCCTGCCGCTTGATTCGCGCCGCGATCGACAATTTCCCGCGGCGCGACCGCCAGCGCGTGCACATCCCGTGCGAATCGATGGAGCTGGTGGCCGGTTTCTCCAACGAGACGATCTACCACATGCTGGGCGGGCGCTACCGCAGCACCTTCCGCCCGCTGAACGACGCCATCATCGACGGCCGCATTCGCGGCCTCGCCGCCATCGTCGGCTGCAGCAACCCCAAGGTGATGGTGGACAACTCGCACGTGCGCCTGGCGGAGGAGTTGATCAAGCGCAACGTGCTGGTGCTGCAAACCGGCTGCGCGGCCATCGCCTGCGCCAAGGCCGGGTTGCTGGTGCCGGAGGCGGCGCTGGAGAAAGCCGGCGATACCCTGCGGGAAGTGTGCGAGGCGGTGGGCATTCCGCCGGTGCTGCACATGGGCTCCTGCGTGGACAACAGCCGCATCCTGCTGGCGGCCACCAACCTGCTGCACGAGGGGGGGCTGGGCGAGGACCTCTCGGACCTGCCGGTGGCCGGCGCCGCGCCGGAGTGGATGAGCGAGAAGGCGGTGGCCATCGGACATTACTTCGTGGCCAGCGGGCTCTACGTGGTGCTCGGCCATCCGCTTTACGTGGAGGGCAGCGACAACGTCACCCGGCTGCTCTGCCGGGAGATGGAAGGAATCACCGGCGGCCGTTTTGAGTGGGAGCCCGATCCGGTGATTGCCGCCGACAAGATGCTGGAGCACATCGAAAGGAAGCGCGACGCGCTGGGCATCAACGTGAAGCGGGAACGGAAGCTGTTCGACATGAAAGCGAGGCGGGAACTGCAATGAGCAGGATCATCGCCTCCTCGGCCATCCGCGGCGCGCACGCCATCGTGGGCCAGGCGGAGGAATGCTTCGCCCGGGCCGTCGCGGCCCGCGGCCTGGATGGTGCGGTCAGCTTTCCGAACACCGCCTATTCGCTGCCGGTCATCTACTCGCTGCTGGGGCAACGGGTGGATTGCCTGGCCGACATGAAGCCGGTGCTGGAGGAATGCCGCCGGCTGCTGCCGGCCATCCCCGCCGACAGGGTCTGGCTGCCTTACCTGGGCGACACGCTGGACGCCGGCATCGCTACCCTGTTTGCCTTCGAAATCATCGAGTGCTGCAAGTACTTGATGGGGCCACAGCCGGTGAACGGCATCTGGCTGGGAGCGGCGGGTGACGTCATCATCCGCGAGCGCGGCATCGAATTCGTGGATGGCTCGGCGCCGGGCTTCGCCGCGATTGTGGGTGCGGCCCCCACCCGCGACGACGCCGTGCGCATCGCCCGCGAGCTGCAGGAGAAGAACCTGTATGTGTTTATCGCCGGCCACACCAACGGAGTCTCCTTCGCCGAACAGTTGGCCGAGGCCGGCGTCCAGTTGGGCTGGGGAACCCGCCTGGTCCCCTTCGGAAAGGAGATCTCCGCCGCCATTTACGCGCTCGGTTTCGCGAACCGCGTGGCCTTGAGCTTCGGCGGCGTGCAGCCGGGCGACTACTCCCGCAACCTGCGCTACAACAAGGACCGCATCTTCGCCTTCGTGATGGCGCTCGGCGAGGTGACGGAGGAAAAGTACGCGGCCGCGGCGGGCGCCATCTCCTACGGGTTTCCGACCATCGCCGACACCGACATCCCGCAGATTCTCCCCACCGGCATTTGCACTTACGAGCACGTGGTTTCGTCGGTGCCCATCAACCGCATGGTCGAGAAGTGCCTGGAGGTGCGCGGCTGCAAGGTAAAGATCACGAAGGTGCCGATCCCGGTGGCCTATGGCCCGGCTTTCGAGGGCGAGCGCATCCGCAAGGAACAGACGTACGTCGAGTTCGGGGGCAACCGCACCCCGTCGTTCGAATACGTCACCACGGGTGAGCTGTCCGAAGTGGAGGACGGCAGGATCACGGTCGTGGGCCCGGAGATCGACGATGCGGCGGAAGGCTCCGCCCTGCCGCTGGCCATGTGGGTGGAAGTGGCCGGCCGCAAGATGCAAACCGACTTCGAACCCATCCTGGAGCGCCAGATCCACCACCTGGTCAACGGCGCCGAAGGCATCTGGCACATGGGCCAGCGCGACATCAACTGGCTGCGCATCAGCAAAGTCGCCCGGGCGAAGGGTTTCAAGATCCGCCACTTGGGCGAGATCCTGCGCGCCAAATTCCTGAACGATTACCCGGCCATCGTAGACAAGGTGCAGGTCACGCTGTTCACCGAGCGGAAAGAGGTCGAGGAGCGCATGGGCGAGGTGCGCCGCGTCTACCGGGCGCGCAACCAGCGGCTGGAGTCCCTCACCGATGACAGCGTGGACACCTTCTACTCCTGCCTGCTCTGCCAGAGCTTCGCGCCCAACCACGTCTGCGTGATCACCCCGGAGCGCCTGGGGTTGTGCGGTGCCTACAACTGGCTGGACGGCAAGGCGGCCTATGAGATCGATCCCACCGGACCCAACCAGCCGCTGGTGAAAGGCGAGTGTATCGATGCGGTGCGCGGGCAGTGGGCGAACATCAACCAGTACGTCTACGCCAACTCCAAGCAGACGATCCGCACGTTCAATGCCTACTCGCTGCTGGAGTCCCCAATGACCAGTTGCGGCTGCTTTGAGGCCGTGGTGGCGGTGCTGCCGGAATGCAACGGCGTCATGGTGGTCAACCGGGAGTACATGGGGCAGACGCCGGCGGGCATGAAGTTTTCCGCGCTGGCCAACATGACCGGCGGCGGGCAGCAGACCCCGGGCTTCATCGGCATCGGGAAGAACTACATCGTCAGCCGCAAGTTCATCTCCGCGGAAGGCGGCCACCGGCGCATCGCGTGGATGACCAGGGAACTGAAAGAGGCTTTGAAGGAAGAGCTGGAAGTAATCGGACAGCGGCTGAGTCTGGCGGACTTCATCGACCTGATCGCCGACGAAGCCGTAGGGACTGACGCGGCCTCGGTGCGGGCGTACATGGAGAAGGTGAACCACCCGGCGCTGTCCATGTGGGAGATCACCACCCCGTCGCCGGAAGCGCCGAAAATGGAGGTCCCAGGTTCAAGGTCCAAGGTCCAAGGTTCCGAACAGCCGGAAGAGAGCCAAGCCCCGAAGGAGGCCCAAAGTCCAAAGTCCCAGGGCCAGGGCCCGGAGCAGGGCGACCTGGGACCTTCAGCCGACGTTGAACCTTGGAGTCGCCGCGGCGACGGCGTGGGACAACCTGTGACTACACCCATGGACGGAATCGGAGAGATCGTCACCATCCTGGAGCGGCTGCGCCACACGCCGCTGCCCACCCAGGTGGAGCCGGGCATGACTCCCGAGCAGCAGACGGCAGCGCTTCAGGCATCGACCGCCTTGCACCTGCTGCACGCCGGCGCCAACCTGCTGTTGCTGTCGAGCGGCGTTTTGGCGCGGGCGGCGCCCTGTACCGCCGGCGTCCCGGTCGCTGCGGCGGCGTCCCAAGCGCAAGCTGCCGGCGCTGCCGCGACGGCGGTAGAGGTTGCCGGGCCGGCCGCGGGCGCTGCGCCCGCCCCCATCGCGGCGTTATCCGGCTCGCCCGCCACTGTGGCGCCGTCCGGATTCGGTGCGCCGCGGGAGACAGCGGCCGAGACGGCCACGCTCACCTCGCCCGCCATTGTCATGCCGTCCAGCTTCAGCGTGCCGGCGGAGACGGTGAACGGGACCATCCGAACCGTAACGCTGGGCGGATCCGGAACCCGTACTTCGGCCGTAACCATCGGCGGCGCGGCGGCGCTCCCCTTCCGCCACTTCGAAGGCCACGCCGGCTGCCGTCCGGTCGTGGCCATGGAAGTATTTGACCAGGCGCCCAAGGGCTACCCGGACGCCCTGCGCGAGACCTACGGGGCGTTGCTGAACGATCCGGCCGCCATGGCCCGCTTCTGCGTGGAGAAACTGGGCGCCGAGGCCATCAGCGTGCGGTTGCCGGGCACGCATCCCGAGCAGGGCGACAAGTCTCCAGAAGCCGCCGCCGACGTGGTCCAGGATGTGCTCAAGGCCGTGGGAGTGCCGCTCATCATCACCGGCCCCAACCACTACGAAAAGAACAACGCGGTGATGAAGCACATCGCCGCCGCTTTCGCCGGCGAGAACCTGCTGTTGAACTGGGCCGAGACGGACAACTACAAGACCATCGCGGCGGCCGCCATGGGCTACAACCACTGCCTGGCCGCGCAGACGCCCATTGATGTGAACATGTGCAAGCAGCTCAACATCCTGCTTACCAACCTGGGCGTGGCGCCGGAGAAAATCGTGATCGACCCGCTCACCGGCGCGCTGGGCTACGGCCTGGAATACAGCTACTCGGTGATGGAGCGCATCCGCACTTCGGCCTTCACGGGCGATCCGATGCTGGCCCTGCCCATGCTCGCGACGCCCGGTTACGAAGTGGCCCGCACCAAGGAGAGCAAAGCGCCGCGCAGCGCCTTCCCGCTGTGGGGGCCGGAGAGAGAACGGGGCGCGCTGCTGGAGGTGGCCACGGCCATGAGCCTGCTGAACGCCGGAGCCGACCTGTTGATCCTGTATCATCCCGTGGCCGCCCGAACCTTGAAGCGGAAGATCGAGGAGATGTGGTGTTAGGTGTTTGAATTGCGGATTTCAAACCAGGTCCGCAATCCGCAATCCGCAATCCGAAACTCACCCAACACCCGGCGCCTGGAAGAGGAGACCGGTAAATGGCGTTGACGGGACTGCAGATTTTCAAGCTGCTTCCGAAAACCAACTGCGGCGAGTGCGGCGTGCCCACCTGCCTGGCATTCGCCATGAAATTGGCGGCCAGGAACGCGGAGCTGGCGGCGTGCCCCTACGCGTCGGAGGAAGCGAAGAAGACCATCGGAGCGGCCAGCAAGCCGCCCATCCGGCTGGTGAAGATCGGGCCGCCGGAACGCGAGGTGGCCGTGGGCAAGGAAGTGGTCATGTTCCGGCACGAGAAGACGTTCGTGCACCAGACGGCCTTGGCCATCGCCTTCCCCGACGACCAGCCGCTTTCCGAGCTCTCCCACCACATCGCCGAAGCCAGGGAGTACTGCCTGGAACGGGCCGGCGAGAAACTCCGGCTGGACCTGATTCTGGTCGATAACTTCAGCGAGGCGGTGGAGCCATTCGTCCGGCTGGTGAAGGCCACGGCCGGGGCCACCGGCATGGGCATCATTCTGAGGAGCAGCAACCCGGAGGCGCTGGAAGCGGCGCTTCAGGCCATCGAGGGCCAACGGCCGCTGATTCACGCCGCCACTCCCGACAGCGCCGAGACCATGGCCGCCCTGGCGCTGAGATACAAGGCGCCGCTGGTGGCGCGCGCCGCCACGCTCGATGAATTGGCGGCGCTCACCGGCAGGCTGGCGGGGTTGGGGGTGACCGACCTAGTGCTGGACCTGCCCGCGGAAAACGCGGGCGCCACGCTGCAATACAACACCATCATCCGCAAGGCGGCGCTAAAGGGCAACGTCCAGCCGCTGGGCTACCCGATCATCAATTTCGTGACCGCCGGCGACGCGGCGTCGCTGGTCGCCGACGCCTGCACCTTTATGTGCAAGTACGCCTCGGTCCTGGTGATCGACCGGCTCAACTACGAGGTGCTCTTGCCGCTGATGATGCTGCGGCAGAACATCTACACCGATCCGCAGAAGCCCATCCAGGTGGAGCCCAAAGTGTACCCCATCGGCGAACCCGGCTCGGACTCACCCGTTCTGGCCACCACGAACTTCTCGCTGACCTACTTCCTGGTGTCGGGCGAGGTCGAGGCCTCTGGCGTCCCGGCGCACCTGGTGATCGTGGAAAGCGAGGGCATGAGCGTGCTGACGGCCTGGGCCGCGGGGAAGTTCTCCGGCGCCAAGGTCGCCGCCGCGGTGAAGGCCAGCGGGCTGGAAAGCCAGTTGAAGACCCGGCGCCTAGTGATTCCGGGGTACGTGTCTCAGATCAGCGGCGAAGTCGAGGAGGCGCTTCCCGGCTGGGAGGTTTTGGTGGGGCCGGGTGAAGCCGCCGATCTGGGGCCGTTCTTGAAGAGACAAGTCGGCCAGTGACAGCATGCCCTACGTACGCTTTCTGCCTGCCGATGTTTGCGTCGAGGCGCCCGCCGGGACGCTGCTTCACGAAGCGGCGATCCTGGCCGGCATCCACGATCTGGAACTGCCTTGCGGCGGGCAGGGGACCTGCGGCCAGTGCCTGCTGGAATTGGTGCCGGCCGGCCGGCTGGCCATGGCCTGCCAGACCCGCGTCTGGGCCGATGCCGTCGTCCGCGTTCCCGAGAACCATGATGTCGCCCTGCGCGTGGTCGGCGACAGCCACTTCCTGGTCAGCGAGGAGTTGCTTCCGGAGCGAAGCAAGCTCTCACCGCTGTGCCGGGTCGAGCGGCTCACGGTGCCTCCGGCCTCAATCGAGGAGCACTACAGTGACTGGAACCGGCTGGTCCGCGAGCTGGTACGCAGCAACGCGGGGCTTCCTGTTTCAGCGCCACTGGCGGTGCTGCGCGATTTGGCCGCGGCGTTGCGCGAGCAGCAGGGGAAGGTCACGGTCACGATTCTGGAATCTGGTTCCGCCCTGGATGTGGTGGAAGTGCGGCCCGGCCACGGCGGCGGGCGGGCCTTGGGCCTGGCTGTGGATCTTGGAACCACGACCGTCGCCGCGCAACTTGTGGATCTGGAAGACGGCCGCGTGCTGGCGACGCGCACTACCTATAACCTGCAGATCCGCCGCGGCGCGGACATCATCAGCCGCATTGATTATGCCCGTACCAGGGAGCGTCAGAAAGAGCTGCGGGGCATGGCGCTCGAAACCATCAACAGCCTGATCGAGGAGATGTGCCGCGAGACGGGGACCGGGGGGCGCGAGATCCGCGCCGCCTTTCTGGCCGGCAACACCACCATGATCCACCTGCTGCTGGCCCTGCCGCCGCGCCACATCCGCGAGGCGCCGTATGTCCCCACGGTGAACCCGGTGCCCGCTCTTTCGGCCCGGGAAGCCGGTCTGGACATCCATCCGCAGGCCGTGGTCGAGTGTGCGCCGGGAGTGGGCAGCTATGTCGGCGGTGACATCACCGCAGGCTTGCTCTCCACCGATCTGCCCACCAACCATGAAAACGTGTTCCTGTTCTTGGACATCGGCACCAACGGCGAGATCGTAATCGGAAACGCGGACTGGATGGTCGGCTGCGCCTGCTCGGCCGGGCCGGCCTTCGAGGGTGCGGGGATCAAGTGCGGCATGCGGGCCGCCGACGGCGCCATCGAGCACCTGGAGATCGGCGCCGATGGCGAAACGATTCGCTACCAGGTGATCGGCGGGGGAAAACCGGCCGGCATCTGCGGCTCGGGCTTGATCTGCCTGTTGGGTGAACTGTTCCGCCGAGGCGTCATCGATCGATCCGGCCGGTTCCATGAAGAGCCCGGCGCCGGGCGCATCGTGCCCTGCGAGAACCGCCGGGCGTTCGTGGTTGAATATGGGGCGCGCACGGCCGGCGGCCAAGACCTGCTCATCACGGAGGCCGACCTGGAGAGTCTCATCCGCACCAAGGCCGCCATCTATGCCGCGTGTTCGCTGGTTATCGAGAACGTCGGCCTGAAGTGGGACGCCATCTCCAGGGTCTATATCGCGGGAGGATTTGGCCGCCATATTCAGATTGCGGATGCCGTGATGATCGGCATGCTGCCCGACCTGCCTCATCGGCTCTTCAGTTACCTTGGCAATTCGGCGCTTACCGGCGCTTACATTGCGTTGCTCTCCCGGGAGCACCGCCGCAGGCTCGTGGACATCGCCTCCCGGATGACCTACGTGGACCTGAGCTCGGATCCGCGCTATATGGACAACTACGTGAAAGCCCTGTTTCTTCCGCATACGGACCTGGAACAGTGTCCGAGCGTTGCGAGAATGCTGCGGAACGGAAGGAGGAATGGATCATGAAGAATCTTCTGGAACGGCTTGCCGAGGGAGCGGTTCTCATCTCCGACGGCGCCATGGGCACGTTTCTGCAGGCCAAGGGACTGGCCGCGGGAGAGTGCCCCGAGTCGTGGTGCATCTCGCACCCCGATGTCGTAAAGGGAATTGCCGAGGCCTACATCGCGTCCGGCGCCGACATGGTGGAGACAAATTCCTTCGGCGGCAGTTCCTTCAAGTTGACGCTCTACGGTCTGGGCGACAAGGTGCGCGAGTTCAACCGCGCCGCTGCGGCGCTGGCCAGAGAGGCGATGAAAGACAAAGGTTACGTCGCCGCCTCGGTGGGGCCGTCGGGCCACATCGCGGAGGAGGAGGGCGGGGACGTGACGGCCGCCGAATTTTATGAGGCCTTCCAGCAGCAGGTCCTGGCTCTGGCTGAAGGCGGCGCCGACGCCATTTGCGTGGAAACCATGTCGTCCCTGATCGAGGCCGTGCAGGGGGTGAAAGCCGCCAAGCAGAACACCGGGCTGCCGGTCCTCTGCACCTTCACCTTCGAGCTCGGCCCCAAGGGTTTTCATACCATGATGGGCGTAACGCCCGGCCGGGCCGCCAAGGAGGCCGTGGCCGCGGGGGCCGATATCATAGGCGCGAACTGCGGCAACGGGATCGACAATATGATTGAAATTGCCAGGCACATGCGCGCCGCGGCGCCTCACGTCCCGATTCTGATTCACGCCAATGCCGGCTTGCCGGTGGTTGAAGACGGCAGGACGGTTTTCAAGGAAACACCCCAATACATGGCCTCGCGGGTGAAGGCCTTGATCGGCGCCGGCGCTAACATCATTGGCGGCTGCTGCGGCACCACTCCGGAGCATATCGCCGCCATGGCCAAGGCCGTGCGCTCTTGACAGGGGGGCCAGGCACCGCGGCGGCCGCGCCTCTGTGAAACACAGAAACGCGCTTCTCGAAATGAAGCCGGCAGGGAATCCGTGCGCGGTCCATCTTTTAGCCGTGGTGTGATAGCATCCGGGCCGAAGGAGGCAGCAATGCCGGTACTCCTCATTCTTCTTGCCGCCGCGCTGGCGGCGGCCCAAACACCGCTGAGTCCGATCGCAGGGCTCGATCAGCCCAGGAATTATCGGATGCAGCGCAGTTCCAGCTCGAACCCCGACTGGCGAAACTCCAATGACGACCGCATTCCGGTAGCTCCCGGCCAGACCGTCACCATTGCCGAACTGGCCGGCCCCGGCCGCATCGTGCACATATGGTTCACCGTGGCCAGCGCGCAACCGAGTTTCCCGCGTCTGCTGGTCATGCGCATTTACTGGGACGGGGAACAGGGCCCTTCCGTCGAAGCGCCCCTGGGTGATTTCTTTGCCGGCGGGCACGGGATGGAGGTGGATGTCAATTCCCTGCCCATCCGTGTGACTTCGGAAGGACGGGCGCGCAACAGCTATTGGCCCATGCCCTTTCACAAGTCGGCGCGCATCACCATCACCAACGACGGCAAGCTGCCCATCCGCTCGCTCTATTACCAGGTGGATTGGGAAAAGCTGCCGTTGCTGGCGGGCGACGTGCCCCATTTCCACGCCCGCTACAAACAGGAATTCCCGGCGCGGCCCGGCAACTACGTCATCCTGGAAGCCCAAGGCAAAGGTCACTACGTGGGCACCATCATGTCGGTTCATGCCCGCACCAATGGGTGGATCGGAGAGGGCGATGATTTCTTCTTCGTCGACGGAGAGGCCGAACCGTCGCTGCGCGGTACGGGGACCGAGGATTACGTGGGGGACGCCTGGGGTTTCCGCCGCTTCGACGGCCCGTATTACGGCGTACCGATCTGGGAGGGGCGCCAAAGTGAGGACCTGACCACCTATTATCGCTTCCACGTTCCCGACCCGGTGCCGTTCACAAGATCCATCCGGGTGGAAATCGAGCACCGGGGACCGATTGCCCCGCCGGAGAACAGCAAGTACGGCGAGCGCGGCGATGACTACGCCAGTGTGGCGCTGTGGTACCAGACCGAGCCGCATAAGCCCTTCGGAGCGATCCCGCCTGCGGCAACCCGCCTGCACTACAACCTGGACAACCTCATCGACGGCGCCACGCTGCTGGCTGCCGTGGCAGCGCAGGGCGGAAAGATTCTCAAGAGTGCCGCCGCGGTCGTGTTTGCCGCGGAAGGTTCGGGCGCTACGCTGGATCTGCCGTTCGAGGTCGCAAGGGAAGGGAATTACGAACTGGCCGCCTACCTGACGTATGGCCCCGGTGGAGGCAGGTTCCGTTACATGCTCGACGGTCAGCCTCTGGAGACGCGCCACACCGATCTGTACCAGGCCACAACGTACGCGCCGGCGGCGCGCCGCTTGGCCACTACGCGTCTGAGCGCCGGCAAACACAGTCTCCGTCTGGAGTGCACCGGCAAGAACGCGAGTTCCAGCGGCTACACGGCGGTGGTCCGTGGGTTGGTTCTGATGGAGAAACCGAGCGAGCGGTGACTGCGCCGCATGACCCATGTGCCCACCGTCCAGGCAGCGTCGGCGGAGCCCTCACCTGTAAAACAGGTAGCGAAACGCAACTCCTGAATGAGCATTATCAACGCGTTACGGAGCCGTCGCCTGCTAAAACAGGTGGAAAACAGGCGCAGGCCGTAAGTGCATGACAGGACTGGGCCATTCTCGGACTCACCGTGCAGGAACAGCCGCAAGTCGAATTGTCAAAGAAGGGGAGCGGCGTCCCGGCGCCGTCCCGGCCGTTCATTATTCCTATTTGCTATTATCTCACGGCTGTCAAGTGTCAAATTAGTAACTCCCGTTAGCTATAGGCTGGAAGCTGGCTGGCGCCATCGGCGGCAGCCTCCCGTCTGGGCTCGTATCCCCCAAAGGGGGGCAATTGGTTGCGTGGTGAAGCCCGCGAAGCGGGCGAAAGAAGAAAGCCCACGGCGCCAGCCGTGGGGATGGGCGCCGCGTAACGCCGCCCAGCCCGCGAAGCGGGCGAGAGAATCTCCCCAATATATCGCTCGTCGAAATCCACCCCGTTCTTTCGCAAGAGCATCATGAATTCCTGCTGGAACGTAAACCGCCGGTGGTGTTTTTCCTGGTTGCCGATGTACTGCGATACCGCTGCCCGATTCGACTGGCTGACGCTGAAAGCGCCGTAGCCCGTCTGCCAGGCGAACATGGGGCGGGACGCCCAGGTCTGATGTACCCATCGTGACGAGTTCGTCTTCGCCACCCGCATAACGTCAGCCAGATTCGCGTTGGGAGGCAGTCGAACAAGCAGGTGTACATGATCCGGCATAGCATTGCCGGTCAAGATGCTCGCATCGAGTTCCCTGACAATGCCGGCGAGATATGGAAGGAGGCGAGCTCTGAGCTCCTCGTCGATGAACCG
>JAPKYU010000609.1 GCA_026394175.1 Acidobacteriota bacterium
CCTGGACAAGCCCGAAGTCACCGTGGCCGTGCTGCGGCCCGAAGAGGCCGGGCCGGAGCCCGGCGAGGCACTGGACCGCTTGATCGGCGTCTGCTGGCACACCTATCCGATGGAAGGCGGCCGTGGCGTCCAGTTCCGGTACGAGCCCAACATCATCAAGCAGATCGAAGAGCGCATGCGCGACGTGCCGATCGACGACGCCCGGGCCCGCGTGCTGGCCGACGCGCAGATGTACTTCGGAGGCCCTGCCTACAAGCTGGTTGCCTGGCCCGACTCGGCCGCCCAGGTCAGCGAATCGGCCGACCTCCAGCTTGCCCTTTGTGAGACGGAAGCCATCGCCGAGAGTATCTGCAACTACTCCGACGACTCCAACCCGCAGGCCCCGATGCCGCGCAAGTTCCGCAATTCAATCCTGGCGGTGGCGCCGGCTCCGGCCGCGCTCAACGAAGCCGTCGCCCGCGCCCAGCGCCTGATGGCCGCCGAAAAGATCGCGCAGGAACACCAGAGCGGCGAGGCCGGCAAGCTGGTGCGGGAGCAACTGCAGCGCATCCGCCCCGAGCTGCAGAAGCGCTTCCTCACCCAGACCCGCCGTGCCTTCGACCACGTTTTCCTGGCCGGCCGGCCCGGCGCCAAGCTCGAGGAAAAGTACCAGGTTTCGGACGAACAGATTCTCCAGCAGCCGCAGGGCCAGGCCTGTATCAAGAAGTTCCTGGAAGAGAAGGACCTGGTCTTCCAGCCGGGCGCAGCACTCGATGTCAGTCTGTTCCTGAACAAGCTGCTGCCCGGCGCCACGCCGCAGCCGGGCAAACCCGATGTGTATTCCGCCCGCGCGGTTCACGAGCGCTTCCTTCAAGCGCCCGGCCTGCGCCTGATGGCCGGAGGGCTGGTAGTCCGCCAGACGATCCTCAAGGCCCTGGAGCAGGGGAAGGTGGTGGTGCGGGTGCCCGACGGGCGCGCTTACGACAACCAGGGCTGCGTGGACGGCCCGGAGGGGAAGCGGCACCGCGTCGCCGTCAACCTGCACACCTTCGATCTCACCGACGAGGTGCTGATGGCCCGCGCGGGCACGGTCGCCGCCAAAGCCTGGCTGAAGGAGGACAAAGGGGAGCCTGGGGGAGCACCCGGCCAGGGCGACATGCCCCCGCCGCCTCCGCCGCCCACTGACAAGTCGAATGCCACCGGCTGGGAGCAGTTGCTGGAGGGCGCGGCCACGCAGCCGCTGCTGGAGTTGCGCCTGACGGCCCGTGCCCCGGCCGAAGCCGAAACGCTGCTGGCCCTGGCGCAGCCGCTCGGCGCCGAGACCCTCTCGCTCGAAGTGATGGCCGGGGGCGCGCTGCGCGAGGGCGGCAACATGAATTTCGCGGCCAAGGGCGTCAAGCCCACCCACCCGGCGCGCCCGTTGGCCACCGCCCGCACCGTCTTTAACTCCTGTGTGGAAGGCGCCAACTTCGAGGTCATCCTGCGGCTCGACTTCGGTCCCGCCGGCCGCGCCGGCATGGTGGAGCTGCTTGAACAGTTGCGCGGGGCCGCACCGGAGAGCGTTGCCGTTTACGGCCGCTTTGCCCAGGCGGCGGGAGCCGCGCTATGAAGATCCGGCAGGCATCGTTCGCACTGCGCGTGGTGCGCCGGCACGCCGGCCAGGCGGCTATCCTCTACCGCCGCAGCCTGAACCCCCGGCAACAGGAGCGGCTGTCGAAAGTGGTTTCGCTTTCGCCGCTGGCGTTTACCGCTGGGACGCCGCTGCTGCGGGCCGCCGCGCGCGCCATGTCCGGGAGCGCCGCACGGCTCAGCGAGGGGCCCTTTCATCCGCTCGATGGCGACTGGGGCGCGCGCGTCGGCTGCTATGCCCTGGTGGCCTCCGGCCTGCGCAACGCCGAACGGCTGCACAAGGCCGCCGTCAGCTTGCAACTTGCCGACGGCGCGGAGGCCGCCTGGTGGTTCGGCCTGATGACCGGCAGAAGAAAGAGCCGCGCCGCGCGCGCCCTCCGCGTTCTGCTGGAGGCGGTGAAGTGAGAGCAATCGTCGGCATGAGCCGCGGCGCCGGCATCTTTCACGTAACGCCGGCATCTTGCCGGCTCCCTGCGCCGGCGGCACGCGGCGCCACGGCCGACACCCGGCTTGACAATCGCGGCCCGCTTGCTATACTAAGTTTGAATTTGCTCCCCGCTCGACAT
>JAPKYU010000557.1 GCA_026394175.1 Acidobacteriota bacterium
GGGCCGGGCTGATCATGTTGGGCGGCTTCCACAGTTTCGGTCCGGGGGGCTATGCCAACACGCCGCTGGCCAGCGTGCTACCGGTCGAGATGACGCGGCTCGAACGGCAGAACCTCGGCGAACCGCTCCGCGAAGACCTCCACCTTCGCGGTCCGCTGCCGATGGTCCCCTCGAACCTAGGGCTCTCACATGTCGCGCTGATGCTGGCCGACAAGCGCGAGGAGAACAAGGCCTTGTGGGCGAAATTGCCGCCGCTAGAAGGGGCCAACCGCTTCGGCGGCCTGGCGCCGGGAGCCGTGGTGCTGGCCGACGACGGCCGCGGCCATCCGTTGCTGGTTGACCATAACTTTGGCGACGGCCGCGTGCTGGCCTTTGCCGGCGACTCGACCTGGCGCTGGTGGCTGCACGACTTTGCGGCGGTACACAAGCGGTTCTGGCGGCAAATCGTGCTGTGGTTGGCGAAGAAGGACGAGACGACGGAAAGCAACGTGTGGGTGCGGCTGGAAAAGCGCCGCTTCGCCCCGGCCGAATTGATCGAATTTACCGCCGGCGCCCGCTCGCCCCAGGGCGAGCCGGTGGCCGACGCCCAGTTCGACGTTCAGGTCGTGCTGCCCGATGGCACGCGGCGGCAATTGCGGCCGGTGCGGCAGGGGGAACAGGTCATCGGCTCGCTCCGCGACGCGCAAACGCCCGGCGATTACGCGATCGAAGTGACGGCCACGCACGGCGGCGAAGCGCTCGGCTCGGCCCGGGCGCGGCTGCTGGTGTATCAGCAGGATCTCGAGCTGGACAATGCGGCGGCCGATTCGGCCGCGCTGGAAAGCCTGGCTGCCATGACCGGCGGCCAGTCGTTGGCTCCCGAGCAGCTTCCCGAGTTGATCCAACGTCTGGCCAAGCGGACCCAGGACCTCGACGTGCAGCAGGAAACCAAGACCACCCCCTGGGACAAGTGGCCCTTCTTCCTGGCGCTAGTAGGGCTGCTGGGCGCCGAGTGGTACCTGCGGAAACGCTGGGGACTGGTGTGAGGGGCAGGGGGCAAGAGAAGGGATTAGGGATTGGAGAAAAGCCGCTTGCGGCTTGGCGCCAACATCAACGCTTTCTTCCGCGAAAATGCCCCCGCCCCCTACGCCGGAGCCCCGTCAGAAAATCTGGCCGCCCCCCGTCGCAACTTGAAGTTTGCCCCGCCGCTGTTTAAGATGGCGGCAGCCGCCGCTCGAAGCGGGAGCGTAGCACGTCTGCCAACGCAGTGAAGGGCGTGCCACCCAATTGCGCGGAGGATGGATGGGAGCATTTCGCTTCAAAGATGCCTTTTTCTCTCTCAGTACGAAAGGACCACTCATGAAACGATCCGCTGGCTTGTTCTTGGTTTGGTTGTGCGCCGCCGGCACGGCCGTCGGGCAGCAAAACTTATTCAACGGCAAGGACCTGACCGGCTGGGAAGGACTGCCAGGATTTTGGTCGGTCGAGGACGGGGCGATCACCGGCAAGACGACCGCCGACCATCAACCCCCGGCCAACACCTTCCTGGTTTGGAAGGGGGGCGAGGTGTCGGACTTCGAATTGAGCTTCAAAGTGAAGCTCACGGGCAACAACGACAAGGGCTGGGCCAACTCGGGCGTGCAATTCCGCAGCAAACTCATGGATCCGCAGACGTTCGTCGTCGGCGGCTACCAGGCCGATATCGCCACCGACGCGCACTACGGCC
>JAPKYU010000128.1 GCA_026394175.1 Acidobacteriota bacterium
CGCAGAGCCAGCAGCAGGTTTCGGGTTGCAGGCGGGAGGTTGCGGCTGGCGAAGGCCCGGTCGAGCGTGGCCCGGGCCGCCTCCGCGCGCCCGGCCTGGGCCTGCAGCCGCGCCGCGTGGAAGGCGACGGCCGGAAACGCCGGAGAACCGGCGGGTAGCGCGGCGGCGGCGTCCAGCACCGCGGCCTGCTGGGCATGCCCCGCAGGCATCTTCGTGATTGACGCCACCAGCCACGCCGGCGATTTCGTGCGCTGCCATTTTTCCAGGGCATGATCGAGGCCGGCCGGCGCGGCTGACTGAAAGCTGAGGGTCCAGTCGGTGAGATCGTCCTGCCGGGCGGGATCGCGCGCCGGCATGCCGCCGGCCGGCGAGTCCAGAAGCAGCGTGTAATCGGAAAGGTCGTGGCCGAAAGCCGCCGCATTGGGCTGCGCCAGAGCGCGGGCCAACTGCTGCAAGCGGTCCCGCGGGTTCAGCCGGAACAGCACGAAGCTGAGCAGGCGTTCAGCCGAGGCGTGAAGCTCGCGCAAGTACGGGGCGGCCAGGATTCCGCGCAGCCGCTGCTCGGCCAGGCGCAACTGCGCCTCTTCCATCTTGTCGGGCAATGTTGCCTTGCGGATGAGCGTTCGCGCCGCCATGAGCGACCCGACCCGGCTCCAGGGCGAAAAAGGGTCGCGCATGATGGCCTCGAAGCGGCGTTGCGCTTCGTCCAGATCGCCGGCGTAGAAATAGGCCGCCGCGATCTGATAAGCGCGGTCGGCCTGAACCAGCGGGTTCGCGCCCGGCGGCGCCGGTGGCGGTATCGAAGGCCCGGCCTGCGCCTCCGGCGCCACGCAGTTGGCGAAGACCGCGTCCTGGGCCGCCAGCCAGCCGCGCACCGGCTCGCTTGGCGCGCCGAACTCCGCGATGCGCTGCTCCAGGGTGGCGGCCGCGCTTCGAAAGGCGTCGGACAGGCAGTTCGGGTAGGCTTGATACCGGTTGGTGGTCGATACCGCGCGGATAACCCCGTAGGGCTGTGCGTTCCAGCCGTAATTGGGCGGGGCAGCGGCCCCGGGGACCCGCTGCCGCGCCGCCAGCCACTGTTTCAGCCAGTCGCCGCCGGCCTCGGGAATCGCGTCAAGCTGTAGGCGGTGCTTCCACATCGCGACCGCCGCTGATTGCTCCCCGGCGTTCAACGGAACGCCCGTGAGATAGCGGTAGGCCACCACCAGGTAGGAGCGGGCGTAGGTAGGCTGCACAATCCCCAGCCGCCCGCCTGCATAATCTTCCAGCGGGAAGTCGGGATGCAGGGAGTAGGTGAAAATTGCTCTGAGGAAGAACGGGCCGCAGCAGAACACCGGCGCGGCCAGCGCAAGCAGCAGCGTCAGCCCGGCCGCTACGCTTGTTGTTACTCTGGTTCCCGCACTCATTGTCTCTCCTTGTGCCTTCGTGTCTTGGCGCCTTTGTGGTTAGTTCCCGACTCCGAGCATTTTTCGCAACTCTTGCAGCGCGGCCGGCGACCACGGCCGGGGATGAAACACCCAGAGCCTGCGCCGCGGTAAAGGCGGCAACTTCATCGGCTCGTCGGTGGAAATCCCCAGGCTGTGGCGGCAAGCGGGCTCGCTGAAGTCGCCGCCGGTCTCAAGGTGCAACAGGATCGGCCGCCTGTCCGGGCCCATGCGGAACAGCATCGGGACTGCTTCATCGATCGGTAGGCCGGTCAGCCAGCGATCGCCGCTGCACCAGGACGCCAGCGCGGTGATGGAAAGCCCCACGCCCGGCGGCATCTGCCGGCGCAAGTCGCGGAGCAGCCCCGCGTAAAACGCGCGCTCGGATACGGTTGCGTCGTAATCCACCTGGAGCGAGACGATGCCGGGGAGGCGGGCGGCTTCGCCGATGGCCGCGGCCGCTTTTGCCCGCTGCGCGCCGGCGAGCGATGGCGGCTGCGCCCGGTCCGTCTCGACGCGCACCACGGCAATCAATGGCGCGCCGTCCGCAAAGCGTAGCGGCTGGAGCCGCGGCTGCACGCTCACCTCGTCGCCACGCAGGAAAACAGTGCGGGCGAGGAAGGCCACGCCGGTATCCGGGCCCGCAAACCGCAAGTCCTCGGGCCGTTCCCAGGCCCATAAAACGAGCCGGGGCGCGGACGGGATGGCCGAGCCGCCGGACCACACCACGGCGCCGGCAGCCAACGCCAGCAAGCCTGCAGCTACGCGCCAGGACATTCGCTTCCCTTGGGTGCAAGTCTGTTGCCAACCCGCGGACACCACCAGGCGAGTATGACAGGTCCAAGCGCATGCGGTCTTGCCTTGGTGGCGTGGTCGCCGTGATGGCTCGGCGGCTCGGTTCCGCCGCGTGTTAGAATGAACACTGGCGTTGCTGGTTGGCCACATCGACGTGGGCGAGATCCTGAGCCGCGACAAACTGGTGGAACGCGTGGCCGCGCTGAAGGGGGCCGGGCAGCGCATTGTCTTCACCAACGGCTGCTTCGACCTGCTCCATCCCGGCCATATCGTGCTGCTGGAGAAGTGCCGGTCGATGGGCGATGTGCTGATCGTGGGGATGAACAGCGACCGAAGCGTCGAGGAGCTGAAGGGGCCCGGGCGGCCGCTGCTCCCCGAGCAGGAGCGCGCCGAGGTCCTGGCCGCGCTGGCCGCCGTCGATTTCGTCTCCATCTTCGATGAGCCGACGCCGCGCGAACTGGTGGCCGCGGTGCTGCCCCACGTCCTGGTCAAGGGCGCCGACTGGGGCACTTACATCGTGGGCCGCGACGATGTGGAGGCCCGCGGCGGCCAGGTGATCTCCCTGCAACTGGAGCCGGGCTGGTCCACCACCGCCCTGGTTGAGACCGTCGTCGAACGCTTTGGGAATCGGTCCAAGGTCGAGTCGGGTTGACCTTGGACTTTGGGCTTTGGACCCTGGACCTTGGACTTTGGACTTTGGACCTTGGGCTTGATGGTTTTACCGTTCGTCCGTGACCTGTTCCTGGAACTGCAGAAGGGCCGGGTTTTCCGCTCGGTCCAGGGGGAAGTGTGCCTGCGGGTCACGGGCCTCACCGATACCGCCCGGCTGCTGTACGTAGCGCTTCTGGCGCAGGCGGCCGGCCGGCCGGTGCTGTTCTTTACCGCCAACAACAAGCAGGCCGAAGCGGCCGTTGACGTCGTCCAGACCTTTTACCAACTGATCGGCTCGCCGGGCACGGGCGGCGTGGTTCTGCTTCCGGCGCACGACACGCTTCCCTATGAAGGCCTGTCTCCCCACCCCGACATCAGCGAGAAGCGGGCCATCGCGCTTTGGAAGCTGGCGCGCGGGCAGGCCTCGATCGTGGTGGCGCCGCTGGCCGCCGCGGCCATGCGCCTGGAGCCGCCTCAGTTCTACGCGGACCTGGGGCTGACCATCCGCCGCGCCGACGGCCTCGAGATCGAGACGCTGGTGGGGCACCTGGAATCGGTCGGCTATGCGCGCCACGAACCGGTGGAGATGGTGGGCCAGTTCTCGGTGCGCGGCGGCATCGTCGATGTGTTCTCGCCCGAATCGCCGCGCCCGGTGCGCCTGGAGCTGTTCGGCGACGAAGTCGAGTCCATCCGCGAGTTCGACGTGAGCAGCCAGCGCTCCACCGGGCCGCGCGAGGAAGTGACGCTGCTGCCGCTGGCCGACGTGTCCGTCCGCCGCGACCTGCTGGCCTCCATGGCCGAGAAGCTGCAGGCCAACGGCGAGGAGAGCTACACCACGCCCGGCGAAACCTTCCCCGGCTGGGAGTTCCTGGTTCCGCTGGTCACCCCGCTGACCGGGACGCTGTTTGAGCTGCCCGCGCGGCCGCTGGTGGTCATGGAAGAGCCGCACGAGGCGCTCGCTGAGCTCGACCACCTGCACCAGCGCCTGGCCGCCGAAGCCGAGCAGGCGGGCCGCTACGCCCGCATCCGCCCCGAGCAGCTTTACCTGACCCGCGAGGAGATCGAATCGCAGCTCGCCGCCACCCAGCGGATCGTGCTGGAGGAGTTGGGGCTCGAGACAAGTGCGGAGTGCGGAATGCTGAGTGCGGAGTCCCCCGATTCTCCGCACTCCGCACTCCGCATTCCGCAGTGCCACGAAGTGGCCACCCAGCCCAGCACCCGCTTCCACGGCAACATCCAGCAGTGCGCCGACGAAGTCCACCGCCTGGTCGGGCAGGGCTGCCGCGTGGTGTTCTTTGCCGCCACCACCGGCGACGTCGAACGGCTGGCCGACATTTTTAACGAATACGGTGTGACCTACCAGCTCGGCATGCGGCGGGTCTCGGCCGGTGCCGACGGCTATTTGGAAGAGAAGGCCTACATGGCCATGCCCGTCACCTCGACGGTGATCCTGAAGGGCGTGGCCCCCCGCGGCGTGGTGTTTCCCGAGGAGCGCCTGGCCATCTTCGGCAACCAGGACCTGTTCGACGCCTCCGACCTGGTGGCGCTGCCGCGACGGCCCCCCTCCCAGGCCCGGCTTTCCATCTTCCTTTCGGATTTCGGCGATCTGAAGGAAGGCGACTACGTGGTCCACCTCGAGCACGGTATCGGCCGTTACCTGGGGCTGAAAGAAATCGCCACCGGCGACAACGGCAAGCGCGGCGAATTCATGCTGCTGGAGTACGCCGACGAGACGCGCCTCTATGTGCCCCTGGAGCGCCTCGACCTGGTGCAGAAATACCGCAGCCTGGAGGGCGCGCGGCCCCGCCTCGACAAGCTCGGCGGCGTCACCTGGGAGCGCGCCAAGTCGCGCGTCCGCAAATCCATGCGCGACATGGCCGAGGAGCTTCTCAAGCTTTACGCCACGCGCAAGATCGCCGCCGGCCGCTCCTTTTCTCCCGACAGCGCCTGGCAGCGCGAGTTCGAAGATGCCTTCGAGTTCTCCGAGACCGCCGACCAGTTGACGGCCATCAACGACGTCAAACGCGACATGGAGAAGCCGGAGCCGATGGACCGCCTGCTGTGCGGGGACGTGGGATACGGCAAGACCGAGGTGGCCATGCGGGCCGCCTTCAAGGCCGTGCAGGATGGGCGGCAAGTGGCTATCCTTGCTCCTACTACAATTTTAGTTTTTCAGCACTTCGAGACTTTCAGAGAACGCTTCGCTGCCTTTCCCGTGCGCGTCGAGATGCTCAGCCGCTTCCGCACACGCACTGAGCAGAAGCAGGTGATGGGGGATCTGGAGCTGGGCCGGGTGGACGTTGTAGTAGGCACGCACCGCATTCTTTCTACAGATGTAGTATTCAAGGATCTGGGGCTGCTGGTGATCGATGAAGAACAGCGCTTTGGGGTACGCCATAAGGAGCGCATCAAGCAGATGCGGGAGCAGTCCAACATCGATGTACTATCAATGTCGGCGACGCCTATCCCGCGAACACTACATATGTCGTTGATTGGCCTGCGTGACATGTCCGTCATTGAGACTGCGCCCAAAGACCGCTTGGCCATTCAGACCGTTGTGGCACCCTATAGCGACACGGTTATTCGCACGGCTATCGAGCAGGAACTGGCGCGCAACGGCCAAGTATACTTCCTTCACAATCGCGTGGAAAGCATCCACACAATGGCCGAGAAACTCCAGGAACTGGTTCCGAAGGCGCGTGTCGCGGTCGCGCATGGGCAGATGGACGAGCGCTCCCTCGAGAAGGTCATGCTGGCATTCGTCCGTCAGGAGCACGATGTCCTTTTATCTACTACAATAATAGAAAATGGCCTCGACATTCCTCTCTGCAACACCATCCTGATTAACCGGGCCGACCGCTTTGGGCTTTCCGAGCTTTACCAATTGCGCGGGCGGGTGGGCCGTTCCAACCGCCGCGCTTACGCCTACCTGCTGGTGCCGGTGGATCGCGAACTGAGCCCGCAGGTTAGGAAGCGGCTGAGCGCCTTGAAAGAGTTCAGCGATTTGGGCGCCGGATTCAAGATCGCCGCGCTTGACCTGGAACTGCGCGGAGCGGGCAACCTGCTGGGCGGCGAGCAGCACGGCCACGTCAACGCCGTCGGCTTCGATCTCTACTGCCAACTGCTGGAACGCGCCGTACGCGAGCTGAAAGGGGAGGAGGTCGCGCCCGAGACCGAGACGGCGATCAACCTGGGGATGGACATCCGCATTCCGCCCGAGTACATCCCCGAGGAGGCGCAGCGCCTGCGGATGTACAAGCGCCTGGGCAGCCTGAGCGGGCCGGACGACCGCGGGCAACTGGAGCGCGAGTTACTGGACCGCTACGGGCCGCCGCCTCCGGCGGTGCTCAACCTGCTCGAATACGGCAGCCTGAAGGCCGCGGCCGGACGCCTGCGCATCCGCTCCATCGAGCGCAAGCGCGACGCCGTCAACGTCAAGTTCGACGAAGGCGCGGCCGTGGATCCGATGCGGCTGATGGAGTTTGTGACCTCGCGGCCCGGCGCCCAGTTCACCCCTGCCGGCGTGCTGCACCTGCCGTCCGGCAACGGCGCTTCCAGTGCCCTGCTGGAAATCAAGCAGCTCCTGGCCGCGCTGGCGTAGGCTCCGGGCCACGGGCTACAGGCGGAGGCGTTGGCCGCCGGCGGTTCCTCCTGCAGCCTGTAGCCTGCAGCCGCAGCCGCCGTTGTCCCGTTGCGGTTGATTCCGGCTTCTGGCACACTGTTGTCATACCGGGCTCACCGGCGCGGAGGAGTGGCCGAGCGGTTGATGGCGCCGGTCTTGAAAACCGGAGTGGTCGAAAGGCCACCGGGGGTTCGAATCCCTCCTCCTCCGCCAGTTCATCCCTTGCTTTCGTTTCAACCGATTGCGCGAACGTCGGGGATGGGCAGTTTGCGGCTTCCGTGTTTCACTTTTGGTTTTCATCAGGCTGCGAGCTCGACAGCGGTCTCGAGGAAGGTTTCTGCGCGCTAGTATCCCGATAGCAAAAATGAGATAATGGCCGAGTGGAGTGGCGCGTCGAGACGCTCAACGCGGCAGTGGATGCCGAACTCGAGGGCCTTCCCGTCGACATGCGGGCGAAGTTCGTCCATATCGCCGAACTGCTTCAGACTTTCGGCCCGTTCGAGGTACGCGAACCGTACGTGAAGCCGCTGGGCAACAAGTTGTTCGAGATGCGGATGAAGGGCAGAGATGGGATCGCTCGCGCGATCTACGTGCCAGCGAGCGGACGACGACTCGTGGTCCTCCATGCCTTCGTTAAGAAAACAGCAAAGACGCCGCGATCCGCCATCCGCCTCGCGCTTGACCGAGCTAAGGGGGTTCTGTGAGCACAGTCGATCGCTTGAAGGGAAAATGGCACGCCGACCCTCGCTTCCGGCAGGCCTATGAAGCGCTGAAACCGGAGTTCGCGATCGCGCGCCAGTTGATTACAGCCCGCAGTCGCGCGGGGCTCAGCCAAGCTGAGGTCGCGCGCAAGATGGGCACAACCCAATCCACGGTAGCGAGGCTCGAAAGCGGGCAGAGACTGCCGGCTATGAGCAGCCTTCAGAGGTATGCTGACGCGATTGGCCATAGGCTTGAAGTTCGGTTGGTTCAGGGAGAGAAGTAAGCAGCGACCGCCCGTTACCTCGGACAGCCTGCCGCTACGCGATTGGGCAGCAGAAAAGTTCGAAAAGTATCCGCGACACCCCGCCAGAATTCGACGGCACGCCCGCTTGTCCAACGGCAACGATGGTATTCTGACTCCCCGGTTGGCGCCTCACCGCAGGCGCCCCGTCCGCGGATTCGGTTCGTGACGGCCGCCCGGCCGCCGAGCAGGTAACACCCCTTACCGCCAGGCGGGACAAGGGGCGGCGCCGAGTTGCGTCCCGTCGCCCCGGCCGATTCACGCTTGCAGCAATTCCGGGTGGGTGTGAGGGAGAAAGGAGGCCCCGACGAATTCGTCCATGTAGCCAGGCAGGTCGGCGAGGTCCACGTAGGTTATCCTGCTGAGGTAGGCGCCGATCTCCGCGAGGAACTCCCTGGAAAGCAGGGCCAGCGCCGCGCCTTCCAGCGAGCCATTGTCCAGGTAGCGGTAGGCCGCCAGCGGCATCGATGGCAACAGGCCGATTCCCAACGCCGCCGGCAGGTTGAGGAAGCGGCCGAAATTGCCGGAGACGACGGCTTCCTGGATGCGAGGAAAGCCGGGCCCCAGGCTGGCCAGCAGCGAACGAATGCCGGCGAAAACCGCGGCCTTGGCGCGAATCAGGCTGGCGATGTCTCTCTCCCATAACGCCACCTTGCCGTCGTGAGAAAGTCGCACGCCGATTCCCCACCGACCTTCGACCTGCTGGCGGGCGGGCAGACGGCCGGTGAAGCGGCCGCCGCGATCAATCCAGCCGGCGCGGAACAGCGCATCGGCCAGCGCGATCAGCCCGGAACCACACACTCCTCGAGGGTCAGCGCCGCCGATGACGGACAGCTTCAGAACTTCTTTCTCCGCGTCGAGGGCCGCGCCATCCACCGCCCCTCGGTCGGCCCGCATGCCGCAGCGGATGCCTCCCCCTTCAAAGGCCGGCCCCGCGCTGCAGGCACAGGCCAGAGCATAGTCCGCGCCTCCCAAGACAATCTCGCCGTTGGTGCCCAGGTCTACGTAAAGCGCGATGGCGTCGGAAGAGCGCGAGAAGCCGGCGCGTACGGCGCCGGCGACGATGTCGCCGCCGACCCAGCCGCCGGCCGCGGGCACGGTGTAGACCGGGGCGTCCTGCCGGCCCGGCCATCCGAGCGAGGCCGCATTCACCGGGGCGAAGGCCAGTGCTTGCGGCTGGGAAGGCACCTGACGAATGCCGGACGGATCGGCCGCCAGCAGAAGGTGAATCATGGTGACGTTGCCCGCCACCGCATAGCCGCGGATTCCAGCCGGGTCCGCCGCCGCCATCTCCGCTGCTTCCCGAATCAGCGAGGCGGTCGAGCCGCGCACGGCACATGCCATTTCTTCCAGCAGGCCTTTCTCGGCGGCAATAATGCGCGAGATGACGTCGGCGCCTCGGGGAATCTGGGGATTGTAGGCGCCCGCTTCACCAACGATGACCCCGTCGGAAAGCCGGATGAGCAGCAACCGCAAGGTGGTGGTGCCGATGTCCACCGCGACGCCCAGGTCGGCGTCGCCCGACGAGGCCACGATGGGCTCCAGCTTCAGAGGCCAGGGCGCCCAGGCCTCGATGGGCGCCAGGCCGGTGTACCGTTCCCGGGAGACCAGCTTCGGCAGCTCGACTTCGGCAAGCGGAGAAACGGTGAGCGAACCGTGGACCGGTGTGAGGCAGGCGAGCACCACAGGGAAGCCGGCGTCCCGCCGCAGGATGCGATACTCGGGCGCTGGCCCCTCCAGGATGCGCACCAGACACCGGCCGCACGCGCCTCGGCCCCCGCACTCGGCGCGCAGCGGCTCACGCGCTTGCTCGGCGCCGTCCAGGATGGTAGCGCCGCCGGCCACTTGCGTCGATCGCCCCGACGGCGAAAACGTAACCCGATGAACTGCCATTTGCTATCCTGCCCCGATGGCACTCCAGACGTCTTTGAGGAATGGGGCCAGGTCGGATGCCTCCTGCGGGCCGACCAGGACCCGCCAGCCTTCACCGAGAGCGTCCTCCAGCTCCCCGGAGATGACCGAGACATAGCCGGGAATGATGACGGTGCGATGCTTGACCCGCGCGGCAGCCTCCATCTGCCGCAGGTTTTTGGCCACGCGCTCGCCGGAGAACTTGCCCGCCGACCAGGCCGTCAGCACGCTCAATCCCTCCGCATCGACGACGGCGAGGTGACAGGCCAGCCCCGTCGCTTCCACCTCTGTGGCTACCATGAAGTAGGTCAGAGAGAAGTTGCTGGTCACCAGCAGCGGAGATCCGGCGTGGGGCTCGCCGATGGAGTAGAGGCCGGGCTGCACTTGCAGGGGCTTCTGCGGATCGGTATAGATGTTCTGGCGCAACGTCCAGAGAGGCAGCCAGTTTTCTCCCCCATACCCTGGGAGCACGAGCAGCGAGGCGAACTTGGCGATGCCCAGCACAGCTTTCTCAAACTCGCCGGCGCCGACGCGCAGGAAAACCGGGTGGCCCAGGCCGGGGTGAATCCGGTCGAGTGCGCCTCGTCGGATGGCGGTCAGGCTGTGGTGTAGCGCGCGCAGGTCGGCGCCGGGAGGCTCCAGCAGAATATCGGCCACGCCGGCGTGCGTGGCGGCCATGGCGGCGGCCGCCAGCCCGGGCAGGTCGCGAGCGGAAACCACCAGCGGGATCGCCAGCCTGGCGGCCAGGTTGGCATAGAGGCCATCCGGGGCATGGGCCGGCGGCGCCAGCAACGGCCGCTGGTCCTTGATCTTTTCCGCCATCGCCGCCGCGCCTTCCGCGGTGGCCGCCAGGACGGCCACCGGCAGGCCGCGCTCCGCGGCTGCGACCGCGGCCTTGACTCCAACTTCCGGCGAACCGGGAACCTCCGCGACCGCTACTCCGTCGATCTGAAACGTCTCTCCCGCCCGCTCAATGCGGGTGTCGCGCCACTGGTCGAGCCGGGCATCGAGTTCAGCAGCGGACAGCCCCTTCGCGTCCAATAAAGCGAACAGCCCCGGGCGCCGCACAAACGTTTTTTCGTGACGGAAGAACACCGTTTCTTCGCCGACGGTGATGGCGCGCGGGCCGCGGCCCACCGTCACGCCGCGGATGGGAGGAGACGACGCGGCGCCCAACGCGGCGCGCGCCTCTTCGGAGGCGTCAGGGCACTTCTCGAGGGCTTCCCGCCCGGCAGCCAGCTTCATGGCGAAGGCCAGGCAGGTTGCGTAGCCGCATTTGCGGCAGTTGGTGTTGGGGAGAAGCTTGAAGATTTGCAGACCGGTCAGCGGCATCAGGCGACTCCGCGGTTCGTCTCGGCGAACCAGCCATCCAACTGGCGGCGCAGCCGGGCCAGCGCCTCCGGATGGCGCAGCACCACGATCTCGGCTCCGGCTTCCACGAGCGGCAACGCCGTGGCCACTTCCCAATTGATTCCCCGCTGGCGCTCATCCCCCCACAGGGGCTCCTTGTGGCGCGGCACGCCGGCTTCCTTGGCCTTCCACGCTTCTTCACCGGCCAGGCAGACGACAGGGGCATTCAGCATGGGATCGCCGCCGAGAGCCGCCAACCGGATTCTCTGCATGACAGAGTAGGTGTACTCCAGGCCGTAACCGAGCCCGCCGGTCAGCGGGTCGATCAGAACACGGTTCAAATCGACGCTGGCGTCCGCCAGCAGGATGTTCAGTTGCTTGGCGATGTTCATGTCGATGGGGCTTTCGGCAACCAGGACGTGACCGTAGGCCACGGCGACGGCTGCCAAAGTCCTGTAATCCTCCTGGCAAGCGGAGTGCAGCACGAGGCCCTCTCCGCCGCAGGCTTCCGCCACCCGCGCCAGCACGTCATTCTGCTTCCTGCCGGCGCCCGGCCCCCTGACGATGAGGGGAACGGGAACGGCGTCGAGCACGGCGCGCACGTCGGCCACGGCATCGTCCGGAGAGCGGTTGCCGCGGTCGGGGTGAGTTCCAGCGAGGTGGAGCATCACCAGGTCGGCGCCGTAGCCTTCGACAGCGCGCCGCGCGGCTGCCGCCGGCTGGCCCAGCACGCCCTGCCACGGCTCAGTGGCCGCCGCCGGCCAGCGGCCCGGCGCCGTATCGGTGATCTCCAGGGCCAGAAGCGGCCGGTGCGGGAAGCTCCCTTCGAAGGCGTGCAGCGGAAGAGCGTTGCCCCCTCCCACCGCCAGCGTCCTCCGCCTTCCGCCGCCCAGCGTCACGGTGCGGATTGTGCCCGGCCACTTCTTCGGTTTCAGTTCCAGTGCCATCAAAACCCTTAGCCGCAGATTCCGCAGATTGCACAGATTATCATCTGTGTAATCTGCGGAATCTGCGGCTAAGATCTCTCATATCATTTCGCCCATCGCCAAGGCCGGATGCTCCACGGCGGCCAGGTGCGCGACGAGCGGTTCCAGTTCGGTGCAGATGGTTTCGTCGGCGATCTTGTCATAGAGTTCCGGCCGGCCGATTTCTTCGCAGCGCCGCCGCAGCATGTCCCCCAGCCGTTGCTTGACCCTGGTGGTGGTCCAGACCAGGCGCGCCAGCCCCCCGTCGGCGGTCATGAATTTCTTCGAGACAACATAGAGCGTTCCGATGCCGATAAAGCCGGGCGTTTGCTGCCCGCCTCCGACCATCTCCGCCAGCGAGGAGAAACTCATGCCCACCGGGGTCTGTCCCTGGTACTCGCGGTCCACGATCATGATGCCGCCCGTTCCGGGCAGGACGCAGGCCACGCACTCGAAACACCCGCAGGAGGTCATGGGGTCAGTGAGCATGGAGTAGGTGGAGAAGCGGGGGAAGGCGCCGTTGGAGGCGTTGTTGATGAAGTCGTTGATGCCCTTCCACTGGCCCAGCACCGGGTCCAGCACTTCGCCCTTCTTGACCGGAAGGTTGCCGCCGTGGGGGTTGATCTCGTAGGCCGCCTTTCCGTCCAGCCAGTTGTACGCGCCGCAGAGGCCCAGCCGCTGGGGGGTGATGATGCAGACATGGTTGGGCGCATAGCTCTGGCACAGCGCGCAGGAGTAAAAGGTATCGACCGCTTCGTCGGTGAGCGCGCCCATGCGCTGGTCCCGCTGGCGGTAGGCGGCGGCGGCCGCCGGGTAGAGCCGGTCCACGTCTTCGGCGTTGGTGAACAGCGTGACCTGCACCTTGTCCACGATGGCCGGGAAGTCGTTCTTCAGCTTGTGCAGCAACACGGTCCCCAGGTGCTCGATGCGGAAACCGGCATCGCGCGCCTTCTTCGAGATGCGGAGCCAGATCGTATCGCGCTGGCCCAGGTGCATCACCCCCATCGGTTCCGACAGGAAGGAATGGATGTGCCGTTCCAGGATGGATTCGAACTCCGGCTGTATCTTGCGCCCGGCCACCTCGACGAAAATGGCGAGCGGCAGGCGCGCGGCCTCCGGAACGTCGCCAATCTCCGGACCGGCCACCCGGATCAGGCCGTCCTGGAGTTGGTCCATGGGGCGGCTGATCAGGTACTCGAAGGCCCGGGTGTACTTGCCGCCGAACTCGATGGCCAGGTCTTCCTTGCGCACTCGTTCGCCTTCAAACGCCGGGCCGTGGCGCACGGGAATCGGTATTTCCACGGTCCGCATTTTCACCCCCCGCACCTCGACCGCCCGCGCCGGCATGTCGCGGTGAGCCACGTTGGCCACCACGTGCTCGTAGGTGCAGATGCCGCTGGGCAGGATCTCGGGGATGTCGGTATCGGCGATGACCGGGAAGCCGAAGTTGATGGTGCCGGCCGCCGTGGCGTACTTCTCGTCATCCAGCTCGCCCAGCGCCAGCACGAAGGCAAACACGCGGCGCTTGTTGTACAGCAGAATTTCCCGGGATTCCTTCAGGCCACCGGGCTTCAGGCCGCCGAAGGTGAGCGCGGCCCGGCAGGCAAAGCCGAGGGCGTGAACGATGGATGAGGTGTCGGGCCCGTAGGGAACCAGGAACGTCTCCCAGTTCATCTCCACGCCGCGGCGGTTCAGTTGCGCGGCCATCGTCTCGCCGCCCGAATTCGAGCCCATAAAGACCAGGATGTTGCGCTCCTGCAGGTCGCGCGCAAGCTGCTCGGCGGCCTCGTCGTTCGGCAATGCGCCCACGCAGGCGGCGAAGCCGGGCATGCGACCGTCCACCAGCTTGATTCCTTGCTCCCGGAGAATGCCGTCGGGAGTCGGCCCCAGCCAGAAATCAAAGGCCAGCGGGATGCCGGCAAGGGGCTTCATGGCCTCGACGGCCTCGTGGGCCACCAGCGTCGCCGAGCCGGCATCCAGCGCCGCGCCCAGGTAGGGAAGCCAAAGGTGTTCGGTAGGCACGGCGGGAAGCCAGCCCCGCGCCTCCTCGAGCGCTTCCTCCAGGTCGCCGAGTTTCTCCACCCGCTTTCCGACCAGCGACAGAATCACCGGCAGAGCATACGCGGTGCCGGGGAAGCCGATGGCGGCGTCACGGCCATGGCGCTCGATAGCCTCGGCCAACATGGTTTCCGCTCGCTCCATGCAAGCGTGAGCCCCGCGGATCGCGGCGCTGGCGATGATCTTCGACATTGATCAAATGCCTCCTGCCTACCGCCTTCTGCCTTCCGCTTTCCGCCTTCCGCCTTCCGCCTTCCGCCTACTGCCTTCCGCTTTCTGCCTTCTGCCTTCTGCCTTCCGCCTTCCGCCTTCCGCTTTCCGCCTTCTGCCTTCCGCCTTCTGCCTCCAGCCTCAGGACTCCTTATTTGTCCCTGCCGCCCCGCTGGCCCACCCGTTGCCTCTGCGCTTCCATTCCACGGGTAAAGCTCCCCGAGCGGGAGGACTAACAGCGCGCTGGAGCCGCCGGCGCCTCGTGCCAGAAAGAGGCGCCGCGGCCCAGCCCGTGGCCGTTAACCTACCAGATTGTTTGGACGTGCGAGGCGCGAACCTTTCCATCGCGACTGATCAGAGGCACGTGCAGAGCTGCCGCTGTGGCGGCCACAATTCGATCCGGCAGATCCGGAACCTCACTCCGGCTCACGAACTCGAGGGCATCGGCGACCATTCGGTCGAGCGGAGCCAACAAGCACGGAGTCGTCGCGTCATCCAACGCCTGGATTAGCCGATCTCGCGCAGTGACGGGCAAACGGCCCTTCTCGACAAGGTAGGTCAGTTCCACGAGACAGATCGATGGGACGTGAATCAGTTCCCCCGCCACTGTCGCGGAGTCCAGAGCAGCAGCCGCCTTCTCCGACAGCCGGGGGTCACCCGACAGGTACCAGAC
>JAPKYU010000163.1 GCA_026394175.1 Acidobacteriota bacterium
TTGGCCTGCTGCGGGCTCAGGTAAATGCCCTGGAAATACTCGATATCGATGGCCTCGGGCACCGTCTGGTTGATGGTCCCGAACTGCAGGAAGAAGTCCCAGACGTTGACCCGGATCTGTACGCTGTTCGAGTAGCTTTCGCGGTAGTCGGATCGCTTGGTGCTGTTGATCTTCGGCTGTTGTTGTGTAGACATCGTCCTCCGGGGGGGCCAAGGGTCCAAAGGTCCAAGATGGAAAGCGCCTTGGGACCTTGGACTTTGGACCTGCTCTATTTGTTTTTCCAGACCGGCTTGCGCCGCTCGAGGATGGCCCGCAGGCCTTCCTGCGAATCTTCCAGCCCCATCAACTGGTTCAGGTAAATGTCGGCGCTCTTCTTCATGGCCTCCTCGAGCGGCAAGCCCATGGATTGGAAAATCACCTTCTTAGCCATCGCCAACACCGGCGCGCTCTGTTCGGCGATCTGGGCGATGAACGCTTGAACCGTTTTTTCCAGCTCGGCCTCGGGAACCACGCGGTTGACCAGTCCCAACCCCAAAGCCTGCTGGGCGGTGATGCGCTCGCCGGTCAGGATCATCTGCAGGGCGCGCTTGGGGCCGATCAGGTGGGGCAGGATGATGGCGGCGATGGGCGGAAACAATCCGGCCCTCACTTCCGGCTGGGCGAAGACCGCTTTCTCGCTGGCGATCACCAGGTCGCCGAACAGCGCCAGTTCGCACCCGGCGCCCACGGCCGCCCCGTTCACCACGGTCACGACCGGCTTGGAAATCTCCAGCATGGCCCGGAAAATGCCGTGGAAGGTCTCGACCATCTGGAAGGCGCGGTCGGGAGCGGCGTCGGAAAGCGCGATGCCGGCGCAGAACGCTTTGGAATCCTTCGCGGCCTCCAGCAGGATCACGCGCACTTCCCGTGCTTCGTGCAACGATTCGATGGCCTGCACCAGTTCCTGCATCAAGCGAATGGTGAGCGAGTTGGCGGTGGCCGGGCGATTCAGGGTGAGGCGCGCCACCGGCCCGCTCACCGCCACGACGATGTTCTCGTAAGCCAGGCGCGCGGGCGCGGTCGAGGCGTCGATGGTCGGATCAAGGGTGGTTTGCGGATCCATGCGGTTTGGCCCCCAGTCGCCGCTAGTCTATCACGACGCGTTTCACCTTGGACGACGCGCCGGGCAGCGGCTTGGCGGCGGAGTGAAATTGCAGTTCCGCGGATCGTCTTGGTTCCGGCTGCGCCGGGCTGCGGAGCGCTCGATGTCAGTCGGCGAGGGCAGTGGCGGGGCGATCGACGATCACTTCGAAATTGGCCTTGCGAAGCAGGGCCTCGGTGGTGGGGCCGACCGCATCCACGGCGAACCCGCGGGCCGGGTGCACGCCGATCACCACCAGGTCGACGCTCAATTCGCTGGCGGCGCGAAGAATGCCGCGGCCGGCATCGCGGTCGCGCTCCACGCGCATCACCGCCTCCAGCTTGTGCGCCTTCACCAGCTCGGCGCTGCGGCGCAGGGCTTCCTGGGCGCGTTCCTCTTCTTGTGGCATGGCGCTGCCCAGGCTAAGCGTCAGCGGCACTTCGATCACCGAAACCAGCACGATCTGGCTTTTCTGCTCCCGGCCCAGGCGGCAGGCCAGCTCCACGGCGCGCTCTTCGTGGCGAAAGCCGCGCACGGGAACCAGGATGCGGCGCAGGCCGCTGACGCTGGCACGGGCCTCGGCGACCTCCACCGGCAGTTTCGGCGGCCGCCGCAGCGCCCAGATGAGCGCGATCAGCAGAATGAGCGCGACCGCAGTAATGAAGACAGCGTAAGGATGCTGCATCTTCTTAGGCTATAGGCTACAGGCTACAGGCTACAGGCTCAAGCGGTCACAGCAGTCTGGCCTGTAGCCTGTAGCCTGTGGCCTGCAGCCTTCATCCAGAGGCCAGGCGCAGCGCCAGGGTCACCAGGGAGCGGATGGCCACCCCCGAGGCGCCCTTGGCAATATACGCCTTGGCCTCGTCCACCCAGGCTGTTCCGGCGATATCCAGGTGGATCCACGGCGTATCACCGGAAAATTCTTTCAAAAACATGGCGGCGGTGACGGCGCCGCCGTGCCGTCCGCCGACGTTCTGGATGTCGGCCATGTGGCCGCGGATCAGCTCGCGATACTCATCGTCGAGCGGCATGGGCCAGGCCTTCTCGCCGCAGTCGCGGGCCGCGGCCAGGAACTGTTCCAGAAAGGCCTGGTCGTTGCCGAAGGCGCCCAGGTTGACGCCGGCCAGCGCCACGGCGATGGCGCCGGTCAGCGTGGCCGCATCGACCAGGTGCGTGCAGCCCAGCGTTTTCGCGTAGTGCAGCGCGTCGGCCAGCACCAGGCGGCCCTCGGCGTCGGTGTTGACCACCTCGATGGTCTTGCCTGACATCGCCACCTGGATGTCGCCAGGCTTCTGCGCCCGCCCGCCGGGCATGTTCTCGGTGGCCGCGATCACGGCCATGGCTTTCAGCGGCGGCCGCAGCAAGGCGATGGCGCGCAAAACGGCGATCATGCTGGCGCCGCCGGCCATGTCGTACTTCATTTTCTCCATGCCCTCGGACGGCTTGATGGAGATGCCGCCGGTATCGAAGGTGATTCCCTTGCCGATGAAACCGAGCAGCGGCCGCTCGGGGGCGCCGGCCGGCGTGTACCTGAGAACGATGAGCGCGGGCGGCTCGGCACTGCCGCGGGCCACGGCGGCGAACGCGCCCATCTTCAGCTCTTCGATCTTGTCCCGCCCGAAGATCTCGCATTCCAGGCCGGTTTCGGCGGCCATCAGGCACGCCCGCTCGGCCAGGATGGTGGGGGTCATGCGATTGCTGGGCTCGTTGATCAGGTCGCGGGCGAAGTTCTGGCTTTCCGCCAGGATGCGCGAGCGGTGGATGGTCTCGCTGAGCCGGCTTTCCAGCGCCTGGTCAAATCCGGCCAGCTCCAGCCGCTCGATCCGCTTCTGCTCCTTCTTCTCGGTCTTGTACTTGTCGGCCTCGAAATCGGCCACCACCGCGCCTTCGACCGCCGCGGCGGCCTGCGCGGCCGGCTCCAGCCCCGGCGCGTCGGCCAGGAAGACGAATTGCGAAATCGACTTGGGGCGCAGGAAGCGGGCGGCGGCGCCCGCCGCGCGGCGCAACTCCACGGCGCCGAAGCGGTCGCGCTTGCCGCCGCCCACCAGCACCAGGCGCCGGGCTTTCAGCCCCTCCGGCCGGTGGATCATCGCCGCTTCGTACGGCTTGCCGCTGGCTTCGCCGGACTCCAGCAGCGGTTGGACCAGCCTGCGCAGCGGCTCGCTCTGTTCGGCGCGCGGGCCCAGCGGCTCGCCCTTCTCTTTGTCGAACACCACCACGGC
The DNA here is from genome assembly GCA_026394175.1 of Acidobacteriota bacterium. Classification (GTDB taxonomy): domain Bacteria; phylum Acidobacteriota; class Terriglobia; order JAJPHL01; family JAPKYU01; genus JAPKYU01. The sequence continues at coordinate 3,343 of JAPKYU010000163.1, forward strand.
CAGCGCCTCGGCTTCAATCTCTTCCAGCGGAGCGAAATTCAGTTGGATTTCCATTGTCTATAGTGCCGAGACCAGAGACCGGGGTAGGCGGCTCTGCTGGGACTCAGGTCCCAGGTCCCAGGTCTCAAATCTGTTTGCGGGAGCGGATGGCGTCGCGCACTTCCTTGTCTGCTTCGCGCCGGCGCTCGGCCTCCCGCTTATCATATTTGCGCTTGCCTTTGGCCAGCGCCACTTCCACCTTGATCCGGCCCTTCTTCAGGTACATCCGCGTGGGAACCAGGGTAAAGCCGCGCTCGCGTACCTTGCCCAGGAGGCTGCGGATCTCCTCCTTGTGCAGGAGCAGTTTCCGGGAGCGCAGCGGATCGTGGTTGTAAATGTTCCCGTGCGTATAGGGGCTGATGTGGGCGTTCACCAGCCACACTTCTCCGTCCTTCAACGTGGCATAGCCGTCTCGGAGGTTGACGCGGCCCTCGCGCGCCGATTTCACTTCGGTGCCGGTCAGCACGATGCCCGCCTCGAAGCGCTCCTGGAGGTGGTAGTTGTAACCGGCCTGGCGGTTCACGCTCAACACTTTCTCGCTTTGCTGTTCCGCCATGAATGTCAGACCTGAGACCTGAGTCCTGAGACTCCAGAGCGGAGACCCGCGACCGAAGACCCAGATCCCAGGATTCAGGTCTCAGGACTGGTTTTTCCCTAAACGGTGGAAGCCGCTGAGCCGTCAACAAAACAGCGATGGTAGCACACGCGGGCCGGGGAATGCACCGGACTGTCCGTGGGCACGGTAGACTGGAGTTTTATGCAACTGCTTGCGGATCAACCTCTTACGCGGCCTTTGCGCCTTGCTCGCCGGAGATGTCTGGCTTTTTTGTTCTTGACTGCCACCCTGGTTGCCATCCCGGCTTCGGCCGACCGCGGCAGCAAGTTCTTCAAGGACGGGCGCAAGGCCGAGCAGCAGGGCGACCTGGACGGGGCTCTGGTGTTGTACGAGAAGGCGCTAGATGCGGAATCGCGCAACATTCAGTACAAGGCTTCGGCGCGGCGCATTCGGTTCCAGGCGGCCATTGTGCACGTGGACCGCGGGCACAAGCTGCGGAATTCCGGCAAGCTTGAGGAAGCGCTGAAGGAATTCGAGCGCGCCCTGGCCATCGATCCCTCCAGCGACATCGCCGAACAGGAAATCCGGCGCACGCTGGCCATGATCGAAGCCAGGTCCACGGCGCAGGCGCCGGGCCCCAAGGCCCTTACGCCGCGGCAGCAGGCGGAAGCGGAGATGCAGCAGCGGCTGGCCGACGTCGAGGGGCCGGTGGAATTGACGCCCCCCTCGCGCGCCCCCATCACCCTGCATGCCACCAACGACAGCAAGGTGCTGTTCGAGACCATCGGCAAGCTGGCCGGCATCAACGTCCTGTTCGACCAGGACTACCAGAGCCGCCGCATCACCATTGACCTGAACGTGGTCACGCTGGAACAGGCGCTCGACAACCTGGCCGTCATCACCAAGACCCTGTGGAAGCCGCTCACCTCCAACACCATCCTCATCTACCCGGAAACCAAGCGGCGCGATCAGGAGCCGCAGGTCATCAGGACCTTCTATCTTTCCAATACCATTCAGCCCAACGAGCTGACCGAGTTGACGCAGGTGATCCGCAACCTGCTGGACGCCCAGAAAGTGCAGCAGGTCAATTCGCAGAACGCCATCGTCATCCGCGACACCCCGGACAAGATCGCGGTGGTGGAGAAGCTGCTGAACGACATCGATAAGGCAAAAGCGGAGGTGATTATCGATGTGGCGGTGCTGCAGGTGGCACGCGACCACTCGCGCACCCTGGGCATTTACCCCGGCAGCCCGGGCTTGACGATTCCGGTGGCGTTCGCGCCCGGCGGCGTGCAGACCACGACCAGCACGGGAACCGGCACCTCAACCACCACGACCACGGCCAGCACCACGACGGGCACCTCAGTCCCGCTGAGGCGCCTCGCACGGCTTTCGACCGGGGACTGGAGCATGGTCTTGCCCGGCGGCACTATCAATCTGTTATTGAGCGACGCCAGCACCAGGCTGCTGCAAAACCCGCAGGTGCGCGCCTCCGACGGCGCGACCGCGCGGCTGCGCGTCGGCGAGCGCGTGCCGGTGGCCACCGGCAGCTTCCAGCCCGGCATTGGCGGCGTGGGCATCAACCCCCTGGTCAACACCCAGTTCCAGTACCTGGATGTGGGTGTCATCCTGGAAATCACTCCCCGGGTGCATGGCGACGGCGAAGTCTCCATGAAAATGCGGGTGGAGATTTCCTCTGTCACCTCGCGGGTCAATATCGGGGGCATCGACCAGCCCATCATCGGCCAGCGTACGGTGGAGGAAGAGATCCGCTTGAAGGAAGGCGAGACAAACGTGCTGGGAGGCATCATGCAAACCCAGCGCTCGAGTACGCTGAGCGGCGTACCGGGGCTTTCCCAGATTCCGCTGTTGAAGTACCTGTTCTCCTCCGTCAATCAGGTGGAGTCGGATAGCGAAGTGCTCATCCTGATGACGCCGCATATCGTGCGCCTGCCGGCGATCACCGCGCTGAACCTGCGCGGCATCGACGTGGGAACGCAGACCAATATCGCCGTGCGGAGCAAGGCCGCCTCCGCGGTTCCCTCGGCGATTCCCGGCGGCGGCGTGCCCCTGCGGATGGAGACGCCGCAGGCTCCGGCCACGCTGCCGGTGAAGCCCGCAGCCACGCCCGGGGCAGGAGCGGCACCCGGCACAGCGCCCGCTGCGGTGGCCCCGGCCAAGCCGCCCGCCGGCGAAGCGCCGCCGCCTGAGACCCCACGCGGCGAAACCCAGCCGCAGGCGCGTGAAGCCGCGCCGGCGCGGCCCAGTGAGACGGCGCCTGCTCCCACCGCCCCGGCGTTGCGGTTCGACAGCGCCGTCTACAGCCAGCCGGTTGGCAACACCTTTCTCGTCAACATCCGCATCGACAACGCTGAGAACATCCACTCGGTTCCGTTCCAGTTGTACTACGACGTGAAACAGCTCAAGGTGGTAAACATCCTCAACGGGGATTTGCTGGGGCGGGACGGGCAGGCCGTGGCCGTGATCCAGCGCGTGGACGACCAGAACGGCGTGGCCACCATCACCCTGACTCGGCCCCCCGGCAGCGCCGGTGTTTCCGGGTCCGGGGTTCTGGCCACGGTCTCTTGCCAGGCGCTCGCTCCGGGCCAATCGGCGCTGAACATTCTGCGGAGTGCGGCGCGCGATGCTTCCCAGCAGCCTGTCTCGCTGGCCGGAGCCCAGACGCGCGTGATGGTGCGATGAGGTCAGACTGGAGGCTGGAGACCGGAGGCTGGAGGGAATTCACCACGGATGAACACGGATGAACACGGATGAACACCGATAACCGCAGGTCGGCGTGGGAGAAGCGGGCTGAGCGCCTGGCTGTCGGCCTCCAGCCTCCAGCCTCCAGCCTCCAGCCTGAAACAGGTCTGACGCTGGTGGAGCTGATCATTGCCTTCACCATCCTGCTGATCCTCACCACCGCCGCCCTGCCGCTGGCGCGGGTGACGGTGAAACGCGAGCGCGAGCGCGACCTGCGGTATGCCGTGCGGCAGATGCGCGACGCCATCGACCGCTACAAGGACGCCGCCGACCGCGGCCTCATCCAGGTGAAGGTGGGCACCGAGGGCTATCCGCCCGACCTGGAAACGCTGGTCAATGGGGTGAACATCGTCGGGCAGGTCGACAAGAAATTCAAGTTCCTGCGCAGGGTTCCCCGCGACCCGATGACGAACTCGCCCGATTGGGGGCTGCGCTCCATGCAAGATGACCCGAAGTCGAGTTCCTTCGGCGGCCAGAATGTGTTTGATGTTTACACCAAGAGCCAGGACACGGCGCTGGATGGAAGCAAATACTCAGAATGGTAGCGGGGTGGTGGCCCGCGGCTTCACCCTGGTTGAGCTGATGATCGTGGTGTCGATCATCCTCATCCTCATTTCGATGGCCGCACCCATTTACCGCAACGCCGTGATCCGCGCCAGGGAAGCCGTCCTGGGCGACAACCTGTTTACCATGCGGCAGTTGATCGACGAATACACGATGGACAAGCAGAAAGCGCCGCAGTCGCTCGAGGACTTGGTCAGCGGCGGCTACATCCGCCAAGTTCCGCGCGACCCCTTCACCGGCAGCAACACCACCTGGCAGACGGTTATGGAAGACAGCCTGCAGGCCGTGGACCAGACGGCCCCCGGCATCATCGACGTGAAAAGCGGCTCGGACAAAACCAGCCTCGACGGCACCCCTTACAACACCTGGTAAACGTGCGGAATGCGGAACTCCGCGTTCCGCACTCCACACTCTACTTCGAGAGCGCAGTCCAGAGCCCCCTGTAATACTTCATCAGGCGCTCCGGATCCTTGCTCTCCGGGATTTCGGCCAGCGTATAGCCGTCGTACTTGGTGGCGTTCATCAGTGAAAACAATTCACGCCATGGGTAGGGCGTCCAGAGCTCGTTGATGTGACAGCTCTTCATTCCAGCAGGCGCCGACGCTGGGGTGGTCGCAGTGCTGCATGATGGTGCGGATGTTGGGCGGGTTCGAGGTGCCCTTGCCGTGCACCTCCAGCCAGATTTGCACGCCATGGTCCTTGGCCACTTCGCCGCACTTGCGCAGCGCCTGGCCGATCTGCTTCAGCGTGGCTGCCTCCGAGGCTCCTGAGGGGAAGCCGTTGGGCCTCACCTTCACGCCCACGGCGTACAGGTCATGTGCCAACTCCACCCACCGCCTGGTCTCCTCGATGTTTTTTTCCACCTCGTCGGGCTTCTGCGACTGGTACTCGCAGGTGGTGCCCAGGCTCACCAGGCGCACCTTGGAAGCTTCGAACGTCTGCTTTACCTTGGCCCGTTCTTCCTTGGTAAGCGTCGGTTCCACGCCGTGTTTGTGGGTGGTCCGTAGCTCGACGCCCTCGAACCCGGCCGCTTCGCAGTTCTTGATGATGGTCGGGATGTCCCAGTCCTTGGCCAGATTGTAGGTGACAAGTCCAAGCCGCATATCGATTCCTCCGCTGACGAGACTGCTCCTGTATACCACACCGGGAAGAAATGGGACGCAGATAAACGCCGATGAACGCGGATCTTTTCTGCGCGGGTCTGCGTAGCAGTCGTACCATTCGCTTTTTTTTAGCAGCGAAATGCACGCCCGACCAGGGGCCGGCGGGACGCCAGCGCTCCATAAACGGTCGCCTATGGTGCGCTGGCGTCTCGCCGGCCCCCCGGTCTTGCACTCGAGGCTCTGTTGGTTCCGTCCCGCCCTGCGGGATGATCCGGGTTCATCCGCCTCCCACTTCCTTTTTCCCGTTCTCTGATACATTGAGCGGGTGAAGCGCCTTGTCCTGCTCATCGTTCTGTTCAGCAGCCTCGGCGCCGCCGGGCAATCGCGGGTGGAACTGGCGCTGGTCAACAGCTATCCGGAAGTGCGCGTGGACGGGCGGCCGTTCTTCATCCACAGCGCCGCGTTCTTCTACTGCCGAATCCCGGCCGATCGCTGGGAGTCGTTTCTCCGCCGCTATCGGGAGATGGGGATCAACACGCTCGACCTGTACGTGCCCTGGAACTGGCACGAGCCGACCGAAGGCGCTTTGGACCTGGATGGGCACAGCAATCCACAACGAAACATCAAAGGCCTGCTCAATCTAGCCGAAAGGCTCGGCTTCAAGGTCATCCTGCGGCCCGGGCCGGTGATCCTGAACGAATGGAAGCACGGCGGCTATCCCGACTGGCTGCTGGAGCGGCCGGAATACAACATGCCGCCGGTGGATCGGCTGGAAGGGCGCTACGCCCCCATGAGCAACCTGGCGCCGCGCAACTCCGAGGAAGCGTCGCGCGGCTGGCTGGAAAACGCCACGCACATGAAGTACGCGCGGGGCTGGCTGGAGGCGGTGGGGCGCGAACTGGTGGCGCCGCACTCGGCGCAGAAGGGCGGCGCCATCCTGTTCCTCCAGCTTGATGACGACCAGGCGCTGGGCCGCTCCAACTACAACGGCCCGGTCTTCTGGCGCTACATGCATGAGTTACGCAGGATGCTGGCCGCCGGCGGCGCCGACCTGCCGGTGTTCATCAATCCCACCGACATGCGGGTGAGCGCCGCCGGGTGGGATCCGTCCTTCGAACAACCCATTGCAGCCCTGGGGCAGTGGTATCAGCCGGCGGCCCGGCCCGAAGCCGTCGCCAACGTCCCCGGCATGCCGCTGGCGGCTTCCGACTTTGACGAAATCGAATTCTTCACCGAGACGCTGAAAACCCAGCCCGGCTTCCCGGCGATGATCATTGAGTTCCAGGCGGGCTGGTATTGCCCGGCCTACGACATCGCGCCGCGCGCCAGCGACCCGGCCAACACGCTTCTGGCTGCCCGCGTGCTGTTCGAGAACGGGTTGAAAGGGCTCAATTACTTTCCGCTTCAGGACACCGTTTATCCGGCCGGCTACGAAGTGCCGTGGGCCAACCGGCACTACACCTGGGAGGCGGCGCTAAAGGCCGACGGCAGCGATGGGCCGAAAGCCGCCGCCGTCCGGCGCAACGGCCGGCTGATCGAGGGTCTGGGCGCTCAACTGGCCGCCGCGCATAAGTGGGCGGATGTCGGCTTGGTTTACCCATTGGGCGCCTATCCGCAGGAAAAACTGCGGCCGGCCGACATCCAGCGCATCTCCGCCGCGGCCATCGCACTGCAACGAGACCTGCGGCGCGCCGGGTTTTCGGCCGAGTACCTCGATCCGCAATACGCCTCGCCCGAACAGTTGAAGCGCTACCGCGCGCTCATCATGCCGGCGGATGACAAGTTCGAAATCTCCGAGCGGGCGGCGCGGTTGCTGAGCCAGGCGACAGCGGCAGGTTTAGCGCTGGTTGTGTATCCAAGGGTGCCGGAGGGCATAAAGCCCGCTCCTGCAGTGGCTGGGTCGCTGGACGAGGCCATTGGAAAGCTGGAGACGGCCGGCGCGCGCAAGATCGTGCAGGGCGCGTCACCCGGGCTGCTGGTTTCCGCCCAGGTCAGCAACCAGCGCGGCTCGGGCGCCTACGCCTTCGTTTTCGCGACCAACCCGGATTATCAGAATGCGCGGCGGGCGAAGCTGAGCGTGCTGGATCCGCGCTCGGAAGGCCGCCACATCGACATCCCGGAATTCACCTTGCGCGCCAAGGACAGCGTGGCGCTGCCGATTCGTCTGCCGCTGTGCGAGGGCTCTTCCAGCCTCCAGCCGGCGGTCTCCAGCCTCATTTGCCAGGACGAATTGCTCTACGCCACCGGCGAGTTGACTGCTTTCCGGCGCGTCGGCAGCCGCGTCGAACTGACGTTCTATGCCCCCGAGCAAATTGAAGCGCGTCTGCGGCTGGAGCGGGCGCGGGCACGGGGAGCGTCTCGCGTCGAAGCGACCCAGGAATTCACGGTGAAGATTCCGATCGGCAATGCGCCGGATTACGTCCGCACCCTGACGGTGAGCCTGCAGCCCTCCGGAGCCAAGCCATCGGAGCCGGCCCGGTTGCCTAAAGCCGCCGGCGCTGCGGTGTCCGCTCCGGCCGGCATCGCCGGTTCTTTCGCCGGTCCGGCCGTGCGCAAAGGCGAAGCAGTTGCCTATCGGCACGATTTTGACAGCGACGGAGAGGCGGAATGCGTGATCGAGAACGAGCGGCTTCGGGCCGTGTTCAGCCCGGGCTCGGGTGGCCGCGCCTTTGAGATCATCGACAAATCGACGGGGCGGAACTTGACTACCACGGTGGGCGCTTTCCGCGACCGTTTCAGCTATTACGAGCAGGTGCCCGGCGCCAGCAAACTGCGCCTGCGCGGCGCGTTCGGCCTGCATAACCGGCCGTATGCTGTCGAGTGGCTCAAGGAGGGGGAACCGGCCGCGACCCTGCGGCTCGGCTATCGCGCGCCCGACGTGCTGCCGGCCGGCGCGCACATCCTGAAGACCATCATGCTGCTCGGCGGACGCGATTACTTGCTAGTCCAGTACGAGCTGAGCCTCACGCCGCCCTCCCCGCTGCAGCAGTTCATCAGCGTCCATTCGTTGCCGTATCAGGATTTCGAGCAAGGCTCCAACTGGGTGGCCGCCTGCGGAAACAACCAGATCGTGGCCATCGCCTGGGATGT
>JAPKYU010000605.1 GCA_026394175.1 Acidobacteriota bacterium
GGAGGCGGCAACTGGACCCCTGCCTACCGCTTACTGCCTACTGCTTACCGCCTACTGCCCCCGGGGCCCGCACCTCGCCCTGCCGAAACTCGTATTTCTCCAACGTTGCGCTTTCAACGCCTTGCTTCACCAGGGCTTCGACATCGATTGTCGCCTCGGCCTTGTCGAGTTCCTCGGGGCGGGCGTGCAGCGCGGGCGCGCGCGGCATGAACAGCGGGCAACAATCCTGGAAGGGCTCCGAGCAGATGGCGTAGGTGCCCAGCCGCTGCGCCGCCTGGATGATCTCCTGCTTGTCGTCGCCGATCAGGGGCCGGTAGACGGGAAGCACGGCGGCGCGGTCGATGGCGTTGAGGTTGTGCAGCGTCTGCGAGGCCACCTGCGAAAAACTGTCGCCGGTGACCAGGCCGAGCGCGTGCTGGCGTCGCGCCAGCGTCTCGGCGATCCGCAGCATCATGCGGCGGTAAAGCAGGATGCGGTAGCGCTCCGGCGCGGCGGTCACAATCTGGCGCTGAATGGGCTCGAACGGGACCAGGTACAGTTTCGACGTGAACTGGTACGGTGTGAGCAGGCGCACCAGCTCGCGAGCGATGGGGGCGGAAGATTCGCCGGGCCGCGCCGGCAGGCCGTGGAAATGCGCGAAAACCAGGTGCACCCCGCGCTTCATGACCTTGTAGGCGGCCACGGCCGAGTCATAGCCGCCCGACAGCAAGCACACCAGCCGTCCGGCGCTGTTGGCCGGCATGCCGCCCGGCCCCGGCAGCTTTTCGGTGTAAACCAACGCCCAGCGCGAGGTGATCTCGACGAAGCAGGTGAGCCCGGGGCTGGTCAGGTTGACGCGCGCGCCCGGATGCCCGGCGGCCTGTAGCCGCTCGAGCAGGTCGCGGCCCAGTTCCCGCTCGATCTCCGACGAGCGCATGGGGAAGGTCTTGTCTCCACGCTTGGCGCGGACCGCGAAGCTGTCGAACTGCCGGCCGAGCACCTCCTGGCGCGCCGCTTCGAACAGCGCTTCCCGCTCGGCGGCCACGCGCCGGGCCACGGCGAAGTAGACCACTCCGAACACGCGCTTCAGGCGCTCCACGGCCGCCGGCACGGCCTCCTCCGGCAGGTCCACCAGGAGGCGGCTGTGCACGATGCGGGCGCGGGCCGGCAACGGCTCCAGGCTCTGCCGCACGGCCATCAGCAGCTTGCCCAGAAAAAAGTTGCGGTTGCCTCCCTTCAGCCACAGCTCGTGGAAGTGCAACACCAGCGTTCGTTCCATGCGACGGCTTCATTGTAACAGGTGAGGTACTTGCGAAATTACAGAATGGACGCAGCAACAGAGCCGCGAGGTCGCCGCGGCGACCTCGCGGCTCTGTTGTCTTGAATGGAATTTTGCAAGTACCTCAGGTGAAAGGGGGGCAAGCAGTGGCGGCAATTTGATACACTGCGGCTCGCTGGGCTGCGTGAATCTGCATTCGTCCGCGGCCTGATGGATCGGCGTGATCAGTGAAATCTGCGCCTATGACACACGATATTACTCGCCGTCGTTTTTGGGTCGATAGCCTCGCTTTGGCTTCGGTTACGGTCGTGCCGCCGGGCTTGCGATCCGCCGCGCCGTCGGCGCCGTGGTACCGGCGCGCGCTGCGCTGGGGCCAGACCAACATCACCGAGAAGGACCCGGTCCGCTACGACATCGCCTGGTGGCGCGAGTACTGGAAGCGCACCGAGGTGCAGGGCGTCATCATCAACGCGGGCGGCATTGTTGCCTACTATCCGAGCAAGTTCTCGCTCCACTACCGCGCCGAATCTCTCGGCGACCGCGACCTGTTCGGCGAGCTGACCGCCGCGGCCCACCAGGACGGCATCGTGGTGCTGGCGCGCATGGATTCCAATCGCGCCTCCGCGAA
>JAPKYU010000422.1 GCA_026394175.1 Acidobacteriota bacterium
CCCCGGCCAACGCTTCGCATAGCGGCCTCGCGACCGCCTTGGCATGACTCGGGGTCAGGTTGGTTGGCTAATCCTTCCCTGTACGACTCTTTCATTCGCTACTCAGTGCCGGTTTATCCCGGCGCACACTGCCTGCTGCCTTCTGCCTACCGGACCTTCATGCCCAGGATCGCCGGCCAGTTGGCGGGCGGCTGCTCACGGGGATCGACGACGATCTCGACCAGCCTGGGCCCGTCCGGCTCGAGCGCTACCCGGAAGACGGTCTCCACTTCGCTGGGATCGGTGGCGCGGGCGCCCCGCAGCCCGTAGGCGGCCGCCAACGCCGGGAAATCGGGGTTGCCGTGGTCCGAGCCGTATCGAAAGCCGCGCAACCCGCTCAGCGTCCGCAACACGCCGTAACCGCTGTCGTTGAGCACAATGGTCAAGGGCATCAGGTTTTCGCGCGCGGCGGTCTCCAGGTCGGCCGAGGTCATCAAAAAATCGCCGTCCCCGATGGCGCAAACCACCAGGCGCTCCGGATAGATCAGCCGCGCCGCCATGGCCGCGCCGAAGGCGAAGCCCATGGCCCCGAAATTACACGCCGACAGGTATTGGCGCGGGCCGTAGCAGGGCAGCGCGGCGTTGACGGGCAGCAGGTGCAGGCCGGTGCCGCAGGTGACGATGGCGGCGCGCGGCAGCACGGCCGCCAGTCGGCGCAGCGCGTAAGTAGCCGACAGGGGCTTGCCGGGGAACGCGCATTGATCGACCACGCGCTGCCATTCGCTGCGCGCCACTTCCAGACGGTTCCACCAGTTGGCGCGGCACAGTCCTTTCAGCCCGGCGGCCAGTAACTGCTCAATGGCCGCGCCCGCGTCGCCCTGGTGGATGCCGGCCTCCGGAAAGCGCTGTTTCATCACCTGCAAGTAAGCGCCATCGGCATTCACGAACGCCAGCCGCCCCGCCGGCAGCCGCCGGTAATCGTAGGTGAGCATGTCGGAGAGGCCGCAGCCGAGGCAAAGCAGAAAATCCGCCGTGGCCAGTGCGTAATCGGCCGCGCCGTTGCCGCCCCCATAGCCGGCGCGCCCAAAACACAGCAGGTGATCTTCGGGAATGGCCCCCCGGCCGTTGCCGGTGGTGATGGCCGGCAGCCGCGCCGCTTCCACCAACTGCAGCAGGCGGCCGGCCGCGTGTTGCACGCCGCCGCCCGCCACGAGCAGAGGCCGCTCCGCGGCACGCAACATTCCAATCAGCGCATCCATTCCGCCGGGCGCGGGAATGGCGGGCGGAGCGAACTCGGATTCGGCGGGCTGCGCCACTTCCTCGGCCTGGTCCCAGAGGTCTTCTGCCACCTGAAGCACAACCGGGCCGGAAGGCGCCCTGGCAGCCGCGCGCCAGGCCTCGAGAAACGTCCGGGGAGTGTCCGCCGCCCGTTCCAGATGCAGGAAACCTTTGACCAGGGGCGAGAGAACGGCGGCCTGATCGATATCGAGCATGCCGCCCTGCGAAGCCAGCGACCGCTTCACGCCGCCGACGATGGCCACCAGCGGCGAGCAATCTTTGGCGGCCGTGGCCAGGCCCAATGCGGCGTTCAGCACGCCAGCGCCGGCGTGCAGCAGCAGAATGCCGGGCCGGCCGGTCAGGCGGCCGTCGGCGTCGGCCATGGCCGCGGCCACCAATTCGTTCCGCACCGAGATGTAGCGGATGCGGCCGCTCGCGCCGGCCAGCGCCCGGTAAAACGGCGTCGTGGAACTTCCGATCAAGCCATAGACGCGGGACACCCCAGCCGCCGTCAGGCCGGCCAGCAGCGCATCCGCGGTGGTTTGCTGAGCCATAGCGAAGTAATGGGACGCAGATAAACGCAGATCAACGCAGATCACGATGTTCTTGATCTGCGTTTATCTGCGTTCATCTGCGTCCTATTCCGGGCCTATCCGTCCCGCAGGGCGGGATCCGTGTCCATCCGTGGTTAATTCAATTCCCGGACGATGGCATCCAGCGCGCGCTGGGCCGCGGCGGCATCGGGCGCGCCGGCCTGCGCCGAGTCGCGCGAGCCGCCGCCGCGCAGGCCGTATTCCGCCGCCAGTTTCTTCACCGCGGCCCCCAGGTCGGCCGCGAGCCCGCGCGACTGCGCCAGAACCAGCGTCGGCGGCTGCTTCAGCAGGAGGACGGCGCGTGCGTTGGGCTGCGCGGCAAACTGGGAGGCCAGGGACCGCGCGTACGATACGTCGCCGCTCGCGAGGGTCTTCACCAGGAGCCGCACGCCGTTCTTCTCCGGCGCCGCCGCGTAAAGCTCGCGCGCCTCGTATCCGGCCATGGCCTGCAAGAGTTTCTGGCGCTCTTTTTCCGCCGCCTTCAGCTCCTCGACCTGCCTGGCCATGAGCGCCGGCAGGTTGTCCGGGTGCGCCGAGAGCACGGTGGCCGCTTCGGTCAGGGTGGCGTAATCGGCGCCGGCCACGCGGGCGGCCCGCAGCCCGCAAACGAATTCCACGCGCGTCCCGTAGCGCGACTTCTCGATTTTGCGCAGCAGCACCACGCCGATCTGGCCGGTGCTGGCCACATGCGTGCCGCCGCAGGCGCTCAGGTCCAGGTCGCGGATCTCGACCAGGCGCACTTCCCCTTCGCGCTCCACCTCTTTGCGGAGCGCGAGCGAGCGGGCCTGCTCGGCGCCGGCGAAGAAAACGCGCACCGGGCGATCCTCGAAGATGATCTCGTTCGACAGCCGCTCGGCGCGGCCCGCCTGTTCCGCCGAGACCGCCGGCGTGGACAGGTCGATCGTGCAGGTAGCCACCCCCAGGTGGAAGCTGACCGTCTGGAAGCCGAACAGGCGGACAAACGCGGCCGACAGCAGGTGCTGCCCGGAGTGCTGCTGCATGTGATCGCGGCGCCGTTCCCAGTCCACTTCGCCGCGCACGGTTTCGCCGATGGCGGGCAGCGGCCCCTCCAGCCGGTGCACGATTTCGCCGCTCTCGTCCTCGACGACGTCGGTCACGGGCACACCATTCAGCCGCCCGAGGTCGTTAGGCTGGCCGCCGCTGGCCGGATAGAACGCGGTGCGATCCAGAACCACGCCGCCCGCTTCGGCGCGCACCACACAGGCCTCGAAGCTGGTGAGAAAGGAATCCTGGTAGTAGAGCCGCTCGCTCACTCGGCGATTCTAACATCAGAGGACTGAGGAGCGGGGTTTTAGCCACGCAGGCACAGAGGCACGGAGAAGCCCCGCGGGTCAAATATCCGCGGATTACGCGCAGCAGCGTTTTTGCGCGCAGCCCGCGGTTGAGCGGGCACCCCGGGCCCGGCCCATCTTTGACACGAAAGTGTGCGCTAGGTACACTGAGTGTGTGGGAATCATCGTTGTCGATTCTTCCGCGCTGATCACTCTGGCGTGCGCGGGGGCACTCGACCTGCTGGCTTTGTCAGAGCACACGGTGCGTACGGTAAAAGAGGTTTATCGCGAGACAGTTGAGGCCGGGCTGGTCCGCGGCTTGCCGGACGCCAAAGCGATCCAGCGGATATTCGACGACGGGCTGGTAACGATCGGCGAGCCACGCCGTACCGAGCGGCTGGCCGGCATCAGCCAGACCGACTCGCTGGTGCTGCGGCTGGCTCAGGAGGTTTCGGCCAGATACGTGCTGACCAACGATCAGCCGCTTTTTCGCAAAGCGCAGCGACTGAGTCTTGTGGCCTGTTTCACAGCTCAATTCGTCTGCCTGCTGCACGTCGCGGGCGCAACGACGGCAGCCCGCCGCGACCGGCTGCTCGACGCTTTTGTTGCCGCCGGAAGATACTCGGAGGAGTTCATGCGAGTTTTTCGGGAAGGGAGGTAACCATGGATCCAGTCCGGCGAGTGAATACGACCATGCCGGAGTCGCTGCTGAGGAGGGTCGACCTATACAGCGAACTGAATCTGGAGGATCGCGCGACGGCCATCCGGCAGTTGGTCGCCGAAGGGCTGCGCATTAAGCTGCAGGATGCGGTGTTGGACCGCTACAGGAAGAGGAGCATGACGCTTCGACAGGCTGCGGAGATGTTGGGCGTAACCTATCTTGAGATGGACGAAATAGTGCGCGAGAACGGCATCCCTCTCATGGACGACCCCAACATAGCACGCGGCGGCTCGGCGAAAAAGCGCCGCCGACCGCACGCGGCACAAAAGCGCCTCGGGCTGCGGCGGGCATTATAATCGCAGGTTCGCCATGTCACTTGAGAATGAACTGTTTCGACAACGGCGCGAGAAGCTGCGCGCCATTCAGGCCCTGGGCTTCGCCGCCTACCCGCACAAGTACCAGGCCACGCACACCGTCCCGGACATCGTCGGGCGATACGGCGCCTCGACAGCCGAGGAGCTGGCCGCAGCCCGGCCCGCGGCGCGCGTGGCCGGCCGCATCATGGCCCTGCGGCTGCACGGCAAGACCGGCTTCGCCGACCTGGTGCAGGGAGGCCGCAAGCTCCAGATCTATGTGCGCCGGGACGCGGTCGGCGAGAAATGCTTCGAATTGTTCGGCCTGCTGGACCTGGGCGATTTTTTGGGCGCCGCCGGGTACCTGTTCCGCACCAGGAAGGGCGAGCTGAGCCTGCACGCCGATGCCCTGGAATTCCTCTCCAAGGCGCTGCTACCGCTACCCGAGAAATGGCACGGCCTGCAGGACGTGGAGACGCGCTACCGGCAGCGTTACGTGGACCTGATCGTGAACCCCGAGGTGCGCGAAATCTTCGAGAAGCGCAGCCGCATCGTGGCCGCGCTGCGGCGGGCGCTGGAGGCCCGCGGCTACCTGGAGGTGGAAACGCCGATGATGCAGCCCATCGCCGGCGGCGCCGTGGCCCGCCCCTTCACCACCCACCACAACGCGCTCGACCTGGACCTCTACCTGCGCATTGCCCCGGAGCTGTACCTGAAGCGTCTGACGCTGGGCGGCTTCGACCGCGTCTACGAGATCAACCGCAGTTTCCGCAACGAAGGCATCTCCACGCAGCACAACCCCGAGTTCACCATGCTGGAGTTCTACCAGGCCTACAGCGACTACCGCGACCTGATGGACCTGACCGAGGAAGTGCTCACCGAGGTCGTGCGCGAGGTGACCGGGGGTTTGGCCGTCCAGTTCGGGGAGGACACGATCGACTTCGGCCGCTGGACGCGGATGTCGATGCCCGAGGCCGTCGTGCATTACTGGCCCGAAGAAGCGACACGCCCGTCGCTCGAGGCCCTTCGCGATTTCTCGGGCGTTCCGGCGCTCGTGGCCGCCTACAACGCCTATGTGGAGCGGCTCGGCGTTGAGGAGCCGCCCGCCATCGCGCTGCCGGCCGACACGCCGCCCGGCGTGGTCTTGGGCGTGCTGTTCGAGGCCGTGGCCGAGAAGCAACTCGTTCAACCCACCATCATCTACGACTACCCGAAGGCCCTCTCGCCGCTGTCCAAGACCAAGGATGACGAGCCGGAGTGGGTGGAGCGCTTCGAGATGTACGCCGGCCGGATGGAGATCGTCAACGCCTATTCGGAGCTGAACGATCCGGTCGAGCAGTACCGCCGCTTCCGGATGCAAACGGCGGCGCGCGAGGCGGGCGACGCCGAAGCCCACGCCATGGACGAGGACTACGTGCGGGCGCTGTCCTACGGCATGCCACCCACGGCCGGCGAGGGCGTCGGCATCGACCGCCTGGCCATGCTGCTGACCAACTCGCGCTCCATCCGCGAGGTGATCCTGTTCCCGCTGCTGCGCCCGGAGGGCCGCGTCGAGATCGCCGAGGAAGTGGCCGCGGCGGCAAGGGAATAATCTCAGGTTCCAAGTCGACTACGTCGGGGGACGCCGGCAGCGAGCCTGTGGATTCCATCTAGCCGCTTGTCCCGTTCCACTAGGGGCAAGTCGGTCAGGCTTTTCTCTATGAGCCGAGCAATCCGCTCAACAGCCCGTTCTCTTCGTGTTGGCTTGGAATAGGGCATTTGCCGCTCCGCGTGGGCACCTGCGCTTTCCAACTATGCTATCATGCAGTTGGAAAGCGCCTTGAGGACAAAGCGTTATGAAGACGACGCAAGCGATCCCAAAGAAGCCCGCCGTGACCGCGACCTTCCGCAAGACCGAGCTGGACTGGATGGAGGCGAATCCGGACAAGTTCGAGCCCCACCGCGGGCAATGGGTTGTTATCGAAGGGGAAGGGATCATTGCCGCCTCGCCAGACTACACAGAAGCACGAGCATCGGCCGTGAAGCAAGGCGTAGATCGTCCATTCATTTTCCGTATTCCAGAGGATGACACCCCATTCATGGGGGTATGAACGGGATAATCGAATTCGAGCGTGTTCTTGGCTATCGGTCGATTGCGCCAGGCCAAGCGCCCCTGCCCGCGATACCCGTCGGATTGATAGGTCCGGGAGGAACAGATGATGCGGTCGCCATTCTCGATACTGGGGCACAATACAGCATCTTCAATGGCCAGCGAACAAGCGTCTTAGGGATTGAACTCGCAGGCGGCAAGCGTATTAGATTTGAGAGCCTCGGTGGCGGCATGGACGGATGGCTCCACTCTATCACTCTTGAAATCGAAGGTTTTCGGTTCCCGTGCGAGGTCCTATTCAGTAACGGCTACATCCGCCGCGAGCTCCTCGGCAGGCACACGGTTTTCGATCAAATCACGATCGGTATTCGCGAGAGGTATCGCAGTATCTATTTCTCTCCGCGGCCTTGAACCACGCCCCTCTTCGCTTCCTGGCATTATCATTGCCACTTGATTCGCGAGGCGAGATGCACACCGAAACCATAGAAGCCCAGGGACACCTGATCGACTCGCACCTGCTCGAGGCCGTCTTCGACAAGGTGATCGAGCACGGGGCGAAGTTCGAGATCGTCAAATTCCAGATCGGCCGCACCAACGAGGAGTTCTCGCACCTGGTCATGAAGGTGCACGCCCCGGAAGCGGCGGTGATGGAGGAGCTGCTGGAGGAATTGCTGGCGCTGGGCTGCCACCGCCTGGAGCAGACCGATGCGCTGGTGCGGCCCTGCGACGCCGACGGCTGCGCTCCGGAAGACTTCTACTCCACGACCAATCACCGCACCGAGGTCCGCCACAACGGAAAATGGATCACGGTCCAGCGGCAGCGCATGGATTCGGCGATTGTGGTGCACGACGGACAGGCGGCCTGCGTGAAACTGCGCGACCTGCGGGCCGGCGACAAGGTGGTCTGCGGCGCCGGCGGCCTGCGGGTGCTTCCGGATTTCAAGGAGCGCGAGCGCAGCGGCTTCGCCTTCATGTCCAGCGAAGTGTCCTCGGAGCGGCGCGTCGAGTTGGCCGCCGGCCGGGTGGCCGAGCTGCTCCGCGGGGTGCGCGCCGAGAACAAGCGCGCGGTCGTGGTGGCCGGCCCGGTCGTGGTGCACACCGGGGCGGCCGACAAGCTGGCGGCCCTGGTCCGCGAGGGCTATGTGGGGGCGCTGCTGGCCGGCAACGCGCTGGCCGTCCACGATGCCGAGCTGGCGCTGTTCGGCACCTCGCTGGGCATGCACCTGGAGCGCGGCGTGATGGCCGAGCACGGCCACCGCAACCACATGCGCGCCATCAACTTGGTGCGCCGCGCCGGCGGCATTCGCGCCGCGGTCGAAACAGGCCTGCTGAAGCAGGGCATCCTCTACGAGTGCGTGCGCCGCGGCGTGCCCTTTGTCCTGGCCGGCAGCATCCGCGACGACGGCCCCATGCCGGAGACGGTCACCGACATGCTGCAGGCCCAGAACCTTTACGCCGAGCATCTGCGCGATGCGGCCTTGATCCTGTGCCTGGGAACCATGCTGCACTCCATCGGCACGGCCAATATGGTGCCCTCCTGGATTCCGCTGGTGGCCGTCGATATCAACCCGGCCGTGGTCACCAAGATCGCCGACCGCGGCTCCTCGCAAACCATCGGCCTGGTCACCGACGTGGGCCTGTTCCTGCACCTGTTGCACACCATGCTGAAATAACGCCCATGCAACGCCGGCGGTACGACTTACTTGCGCAGAAGCGGGGAGAGCAGGAAGCCGAGAACGGAGCCGGCCGGCTCGCCGCGCGATCGCGCCACCGCCAGCCGGTAGATGGATTCAACGATAAGATAGACCACGCCCGCGTCCGCCAGGCGGAAGCCCCGCGGTAAGGCGGTCAACAGCGCCAGCGCCGCGGCGGCCAGCACAGTGGCGGCCGAGCGCGCCGTGGCTTGCGCGCAAACCAGATCGTAGCGGCGTTCCAGGTCCAGTTGCCGCGCGGCCGGCAGCAGGCCGTAGAGCAGCGCCCAGGCATGCACCGAGTTCCGCGCCCGCTCGTAGGCCATCAATTCCCGAACCTGCTCGGGCGTTCGGTCGCGCCGGTACTCGCGATGCGGCGGCGTTTTCTCGTCGAGCTTCTTGAGGCGAAACACGTAGCGGCGATACAGGCCTTCGCCTTCCTGCGTGTATTCCAGCGGCTCGTATACGCCGCCCTCCACGCGCACGGGCCGCGGGCCCAGCAGCACGGGATCGCGGAACACCGAGCGCACCTCGACGTCCCAGGGCTGCTCCTTCAGATAACACACCTCGTCGCGCTCGGCGGCCAAGTGGTACGCGGCGCGCCACACGCCGTCGGTTTCGAGCCTCCCGCCGGTAGCCAGGACCAGAAGGCTCCACAGGGCGGTCAGCGTGAGTGAGCCGATCGCTTCATTCGATGGCAGCAGCCAGAAGAGTCGCGCCATTTGCTCCAAGAAGATGTACCCGGCGACGACAACCACGGCCGGGGAACCGGCCCGGTCGGGGCGCATGAATTCCCGCGAGAACAGGAACACAGCGGAAAGCCCGAAGACCACCACGGAGGCGAAAGAGGCGGCGCGCATCGGCAGCCCCCATTCGCGCTGCCAGCGGCGCAGCAGCGGCGTGGGCAGCAGCCCGGTGATCGGAAACAGGTAGATGAGCCAGCTATGCTGCCGGTGCCGCCGAACCCGCTCGCGGACCTCGACGGCCGCCGCCACGGCCGCCTCCCGCGAGTATGGAACGACTCTTCGCACCACAAAGCTGTCGTCCCACCTGCGCAGCGCATAGCGGTAGGCATAGGAGGTGCCCGCGGCCGGCTCAATCGCCATCACCTCGTAGAGCTTCTCTCCGTAGCTGACCGCCGTTCCGGGATGGGCGACGCGAATGCGATCGCCAGGCGCCCGGGGCTGCCAGCCTGGCTTACCGTACATGCTGTAGATAAACAGATCGAAGCCGCTGGAGGCCTCGGCTTCTACCACGCGGTCGGCGAGCACAGGAGCAACCATAAGCAAGGTTCCAGGTGTCAGGTTCCAGGTGTCAGGATACGGGTTCGATTCACCTGATCATCCAGCAGCCGCCGGGCCGCTTCCGCCATTCCCTCGATATCGTCCGGATGGAAGAGCATGGCCGCATCACCCGCGATCTCGGGAATCGACGAAACATTGGAGGCGATCACCGGCAGGCCCCGCGCCATGGCCTCCAATACCGGCATGCCAAAACCCTCCTCCAGCGACGGAAACAGCAGCGCCACGGCTTCGGCGTACAGCGCATTCAGCGTCTGCTCGTCCACGTAGCCGAGCACGCGCACCCGGTCGCTCAGCCCCTGGCCGCGAACGAAATCGAAGAACTCATCGGCGCCGTGTCCCGCGCCGCCGGCGATCACCAGGCGCGCGGCCCCGCCCAGCCGCGCGGCCACGCGGGCGGCCGCCACGTTGTTCTTGCGCACCTGGATGGCGCCCACCGACAGCAGGAAGGGCGCGCCGCCGGCCAGTTGCCGGGCGCGCTGCCGCGCTCGCTCGGATGGCGGCTCCGGCTGCTGCTCGACGCCATGAGGGACGACGGCGCAGCGCTCCCGCGGCACGCCCAGCCGCCCCACCGCCTGCTCCCGCGTGTACGCCGAAACACAGATGACGCGGTCGGCGCGGGCCACCGCATCGGCGATCATCAATGAAAACCGGCGCTGGAAGTCCGGCGTCGAATAGCGCGCGCCGGTCAGCGGAAACAGGTCGTGCAGCGTGACCACTTGGCGCCGGAAGCGGTAGCCGGGCAGGCGCTGGTTCAGCCCGTGAAAAAGGTCCACGCGGCCGGGAAGCCGGATGTTCAGCGGCTCCTGCAGGAGGCAGCGGCGGCAGCCCAGCGCGCCGAAGCGGCGGCCCAAACGCAGCCATCGCGGCCACCGCGCGCACAGCGTCAGTTCCATCTCCGGCGTCCGGGCCAGCTCGCAAATCAGCCGCTCCGAGTACCGTCCCACGCCGGCCGGCTGCGCCTCCAGCGCGTAGGTCGCGTCCACTGCCACTCGCACGCCATCAGTGTAATCCGCAGATTCCGCAGATTTCGCAGATTAATCACGCAGTCTGCGGAATCTGCGCAATCTGCGGCTAAGGGTCTGGTTCCAAAACGGGAACTCTTCCCGAAATGGGATCAGCAGCCGTATTCCTTAAGCTTCCGATAGAGGGTGGTCTTGCCGATGCCCAGCCGCCTGGCAGCCAGCAACTTGTCGCCGCCGGCGTCGGCCACGGCGCGGAGAATCGCCTGGCGCTCCAATTCGCGCAAGGGCATGGTCGGATGGGCATTCGCGCCGGAGTTGTCGGCCACCGGAACTGGGGCGGAGCTATGCAGATTGGTGGGCAGGTCGAAGACGCCGAGCACCGGGCCGGAGCTGAGCGTGGTGGCGCGCTCGATCGAGTTTTCCAGCTCGCGCACGTTGCCCGGCCAGTCGTAGGCCAGCAGGCAGTGCAGCGCTTCCTCCGACAGGGCCGGCGCAGGCTGGCGGCCGGCCGCATGCTTCTGAAGGAAGTGATTGACCAGCAGCGGGATGTCGGTCTTGCGCTCGCGCAACGCCGGCACCTTCAGGCTCACCACGTTCAGCCGGTAGTACAGGTCATCACGGAAAGCGCCCTGCTCGACGGCGTGGCGCAAATCCCGATTGGTGGCGGCCATGATTCGGGCCTCGAAGCGTACCGTGTGGTCGCTGCCCAGCGGCCGCACTTCGCGCTCCTGCAGCACGCGCAGCAACTTGGCCTGCAGGTCGAGCGGCAGTTCGCCGATTTCGTCCAGGAAGATGGTGCCGGCGCCGGCGGCCTGCAGCAGGCCCTGGCGGGAGCTGTTGGCGCCGGTGAAGGCGCCGCGCAGGTAGCCGAACAGCTCGCTTTCGATCAGTGTGGGCGCCAGCGCGCCGCAATCGACCGGGACAAACGGCCGGCCGGCCCGCACGCTGTTTTGGTGGATGGAGCGCGCCACCAGTTCCTTGCCCGTCCCGCTTTCTCCCACAATCAGTAGCGGGCATTCGCTGCGGCTGATCTTGACCATGGCACGGAACAGGCGCTGCATGGCCGGCGACGCACCCAGCAGCCCGCCAAAGCCGCCCGCCATCTGCTGCGGCTCGGCCCCGGCCGTCTCGTCTTGCTCCCTATCGCTCATTGGAAGTCGAGGCAAAGCTACTGCAATCGCGGGATTAAATGCAACACGATTGCCACTCCCCGATGCAGAAAAGAAGCGACTTAGGGACGCCCGGTTCCATTTTGGGAAGAGCTAGCCGCAGATTTCGCCGATTGCACAGATGCCTTTTCCTCTGCGACATCTGCGAAATCTGCGGCTGGCTTTCCCTTCACGCACCGAATTTTTGCAGGCGCCCGGCATGCCCCAGGGCCAGCGGCAGCAGGTACTTGGCCTCGACCTGGCCCAGCCCGCCATACAGGCATTCGCGCTCGCCGAAGCTGGTGACGCGGTCGGGGCGGCAGGTGCGCGCCGCCAGCAGCACCGGCACGGGGTGCCAGCTATGGCTCTTCAGCAGGCAGGGGGTGCTGTGGTCGCCGGTGACGATCAACACGTCCGGCTTCAGCTCCAGGATCTGGGGGATGTGCCGGTCCAGCTCCTCGATGCGCTTCACCTTCTCCGGGAAGTTGCCGTCCTCGCCCGTGCTGTCGGTGTATTTGAAGTGGAAGAAGAAAAAGTCGAAGGAATCCCAGTTTTGCCGGAGGGCCTCGATCTCCTCGGCCAAATTCTTCGCCTGTGGCAGCACGGTCATGCCCACCAGCCGGGCCAGGCCGCGGTACATGGGATAGACGGCGATGGCGGCGGCATTCAGCCCGTACAGCTCCTTCATGGAAGGGATGGGCGGGCGGCGGGCGAATCCGCGCAGCATCAGCATATTCGCCGGCTTCTCGTTGTTCAGGATCCGGCGCGCCTGGCGGATGAACTCGGCCGCCACCTGCGCGGTTTTCTCCGAGGCCGCGTCGCGCGCCTTGGGCTCCAGCGCCGGCACGCCGGTCACCTGGGGATCGGTGTCCTCCACCTCGCCGTACAGCTCCTGGCCCCGGAACACCGCCGCGAAGCGGTACTCGCGCACCGGCTCAATCACCAGGTCCACGCCCGGGATGCGGATGGCGCGCAGCATGCCCACCAGCCTGGCGCAGACCTCGGTGGGGATGCGCCCGGCGCGGCGGTCGGTCAATTCGCCCTGCTCGTTCACGGTGCAGAAATTGCCGCGCGCCGCCACGTCGGTAGGCCCCAGCTCGAGGTCGATGCCCAGCGCTTCCAGCACGCCGCGCCCGATGGTCACCTCCAGCGGGTCGTAGCCGAACAGGCCCAGGTGGCCCGGCCCGCTTCCCGGCGTGATTCCGGGCAGCAGCGGGATGGAGAGCCCGCACACGTTCTCGGCCGCCAGCTTGTCCAGGTTCGGAGTGGACGCGGTTTCCAGTTCCGTGCCCCCGCCGGGCTCGATGGGCAGGCCGCCCAACCCGTCCGACACCAGCAGCACGATCTTCGACTTATTGGTGGTGTGCAGCGTCCGCATCAATTGCTGTAAGTTCATCGATCGCTCTCCTCCCGGCTGACGGCCAT
Organism: Acidobacteriota bacterium; assembly: GCA_026394175.1. Taxonomy (GTDB): domain Bacteria; phylum Acidobacteriota; class Terriglobia; order JAJPHL01; family JAPKYU01; genus JAPKYU01. The sequence goes on from JAPKYU010000422.1 coordinate 12,776, forward strand.
CGGCCGGCGGCTTAGGATGTCCGTCGGCCGTCAGCCGGACATTCCTCTGCGTCCCATCTCACTCCCGGGCGAACCTGGAAGTCTAACCTAACTTCCATACGCCCGGCGACGATTTTGTCCCTCGCCGGCGGAGCGCGGAAGAAGAAGCGGCCGGCTGCGACTTCCAGGTGTGGGATCACTGCCAAGAGCGGCTATAATGGCCGTCGACGGAGTGCAGCATGTCTGAACAGAGCAAGGTGGAATTGCTGGAGCGGATCAAGGACCTGGAAGTGTGGCTGGCAGGCCAGAAAAATAGGGCGGAGTGCCTGGCGCGCATCGCGGAACTGCAAGAGTGGCTGGCAGGCCAGAAACCGGGCGGCCTGGAGTTCAGGGTCGGCGGGAAGGGCGGAGTGAGCGTTTACGGTCTGGGCCGCTTCCCGGTAACGCTCTATTACCAGCAGTGGATCAAGCTCCTGGAGCACGCCGATGAACTGAAGGCTTTCCTGGAGGAGAATAAAGCGAAACTGAAATTGCGCCCAAAGGAATGACGGCACGGGCGGAGGGTTCAAGGTGGCGGCGGCTCACGCGCACTCCAGGCGGGGAGCGGCGGCCGCGGCTGTTGCCAGGCGCGGGAGCATGCGCCCCTGGTCTTTTCGCCGGCTGGCCGCGTTCCGCGCCACGCAACGCATCAAGTGGGACACATCGGACTCCCGGTAGGGAGGCGTGATGAAATCGAAAGCTCCGAAGTCGATGATGTCCAGATAGAGCCGGACGTCCTCCAAGCGGGAAACGACGACCACGTTGGTCGCCTGGCGTGCGCCTTGCGCCAGATGAACAACGTCCTTCCAGTCACCGTCGGCATAAAGGGTGTCGGTAAAGACCACCTGCGGCACCCGAACGCTGTTCAGTTCTTCCATGACCGCTGAAAACGTCGCCGCTTCCCGGCATTTGATCCCCAACGCTACCAGCACAAGAGCCAACTGCGTGACATGGACCGAGTTGTCGTGTACCAGCAAAGCGCAAACGTCGTCGATCATCGGATTTCCTCTCGGACTTGTTTGGGGGCGAGTGATCCAAGTCCCACGATCTGTTTCGCGCAAAGCTTAGCC
>JAPKYU010000260.1 GCA_026394175.1 Acidobacteriota bacterium
TAGCGTCTGGGATCCAAGGTCCAAGACGGGCGTGCGCGAGTCATTTCCCCGGAAGGAGGCCAGCCATGGAAACTGACCGAGCGCGGGCGGTGGTATGCATTGTGCTCGCCCTTTTGTTGCCGCCATTATGCCGCGGCCAATCGCCTAATCGAAAACAAACACCCGAGAAGCGCTCGGCAAACAAGCCAGTCGGCCCGTTCGAGATCGGGATGGGCAGCGATGAGATCGCCCGAAGGTTTGGCCAGCCGCACAGTTGCTTAAGCTACCCGGGAATCCATTACAAGCCGCCGTGCAGCGGTGCCTCCGTGGACGTCTACGGACGGAAGACCGCAACGAACGAATACGAACTGAGGTTGACGTATGGCGTTGACTCCCGCGAGTCCAGGTTGCATCCCAAGCTTCGGCTGGCGACCATCCTGATCTTGCTGGACCGATCCGCCAAGCTGGCCGACGTGCTTGCGGACCTTCCGGAAATAACTGCGTGGTGTTCGCCGGACTGTCAGGTTTTCGGGCGGGTGTCCGGCCATCCGGAACTCGTTCTGTGGGTCCCTGTGCCAGCCGATGGACAGAGACAGGCGGCAACGCTCGCTGCAGGTCTGGTTCTGCCAGCTAGCGATGGGCAACACGACTGGTCACCTGCGGTTGAACTGGAGCTTGACTCCCAGGCGCGCCCGTCGTCCCAAAACGCTTGGCTGTCCGCTTCCATCAAACAGGTCAGAATCTCGGCGATCGATATGACTTTCGAGCGGAGACTTGATCCCAAAGTTTGGGGCAAGTGGGAAGAATTAGGCGCGCTGCGAGACGCTGCCCCTTGACCGCGCATCAACTGCAGCACTCTGGTGGGACTCGAGTGTGAGGGCACAGCCAGTGCTGATCGCTGCTGTTTTCACTAGCTCGAACCGGGAACCTCCCCCTGAATCTGCCTCACAATCCAGCCGCCGACCAGCAGGAGATAGAACGGCACGTATTCGAGCAGCAAGAATGTTGTGCTGTCCCGCCAGACGCCCAGAGTGCCGTACCCGATCAGCACGTTGTACGACAGGAAAACCAGCACCGAGAAGAGCAGCCAGGCGGCGTTGGGGAAGACCGCCAGCAACGGCAGAATCCAGCTCAGATACCACGGGAACACGTTGGAGGCGCAGCAGAGCAGTGTTCCCAGAATCAGGAAGGCGCTGCGCAGGGCGGGGAAGCCGCGCCCCGCCAGGAAGCCGGCCAGGCCGGCCACCACGGCCCCGTAGGCGGCGCTGGCCCCCAGTTGCGATCCGGTAAAAGCGAAGAAAAGGCCGAAGAGGCTGTCGTTGTTGCGCCAGCTCCCGGCGTAGACCGCAACGCCCGGCACCACGTTGAACAGGCCGCCGCGGAACGGCCAGTAGACGACAACAGCGCAGATCAGCGGCCAGGCAAGCTGCCGCCAGCGCCCGCGCTCCAGCCAGCGAGGCAGCACCACCGGCCACAGGAAGGCCGCGAACAGCTTCGAGAGCATCGACAGCGACAGCGCGGGAAGCGTCCACCAGGGGGGCCGGAGTGTGGAGTGCGGAGTGCCGAGTGCGGAATCCCGCCGGCCGTTTACTCCGCATTCCGCATTCCGCATTCCGCATTCAGGAACGGCCAAGCCAAGCAGAGCCAGCACCAGGAAGAAAACCGCGACCGAGTCGTTATGGCCGCTGGCCGCGAACTCGATCACGGTCACCGGTGACCACCAATAGATCAGCACCCGTGCCGCCGGCAATCCGAGCACCCCCAACAGGTGGATGAGCAGCAGCGCCACGCCCAGGTCGAAGGCCAGCATGGGCAGCTTCATCAGCAGCACCGACGCCTTGACATTGCCCGCCAGCATCGTGACCGGGTACCACCAGCGGAACAGCGATTCGGTCACCGGGCCGTACGCCGCGACGTAGCCCTTGCCGTTCACGCCCGGATACGTTTGGTCACGCAGATGCTTCAGAGCCGGGTCGGCCGGGGTCAGCGAGTAGGGGTTGTACCCGGCTGCCTGCATCTTGCCATCCCAGCGATAGCGGAACAGGTCGTCGGAGAGTGAGGGATAAAGCGGAAACAGCGTGGCTCGGAACAGCAGCCCCGCGCCCAGAATGAACCAGAGCAGACGGCGGGACCCGGCCCGGGGCGCGCTTTCTTCGGCTTCCCCAGACTTTGGACCTTGGACCTTGGACCTTGGACTTGCACACACCAACCAGGCGCTGATCAGGTATAATATTCCCGCTGCGAGGGCCAGCGGGATGAAGCGCTCCACCTGGGCCTTCAAGTCCCGCGTGGCGAGCATGATGGCATAGAGGGCTTCGAGCGCCAGGGCGGGCGCCAGCAATCGGCCGATTTTCGGAGCTGGGCGTGGCACGGTTTCCAGGGTGAATGATTGTAGCGGCGGCCTTCAGGCCGCCCGATTGCGGCCTCCGCGGCAGCGGAGCCTCTGGCACGATATCACACGAATGACCGCTCTCGTATCCACGTTCCTGTTGTTTGCGTCGCGACCGGCGCTGTGGAAAGTGGTGCGCCAATTCGTGTTCGATCGGAGCTTCGAGAAGGTCTACCGGCCCAACGCCTTTGACGTTGCTCTGCTGACGCCGTACTTCCTGGTGCTGATCGTGCTCTCGGCTTACGGGCTGCACCGCTACTGGCTGGTCTTCAAGTATTTCCGGAACAAGCGGCATGCGGCGCGCCCGCCCCTGGAGCGCTTCCAGCAGCTTCCGCGGGTCACCGTGCAGCTTCCCGTGTACAACGAGCGGTTCGTTGTGGAACGCCTGGTGGAAGCGGCCTGCCGGATCGAGTATCCGCGCCACCTGCTGGACATCCAGGTCCTGGACGATTCCACCGACGAGACGGTTGCGGTGGCGCGCGGGGTGGTGGAGCGGTATGCGGCACTCGGCCATCCGGTCAGCTATCACCATCGCGACAACCGCCAGGGGTTCAAAGCGGGGGCGCTGGCCGCCGGGCTGGAGCAGGCGCGCGGCGAGTTCATCGCCATATTCGACGCCGACTTCGTGCCGCCGCCCGACTTCCTGCACCGCACCATCCACTACTTCACCGATCCGGGCGTGGGCATGGTGCAGGGGCGGTGGACCTTCCTGAACCGCAACTACTCATTCCTGACCCAGGTGCAGGCCATCCTGCTGGACGGCCATTTCGTCCTGGAGCACGGCGCGCGCTACCGTTCCGGCTGCTTCTTCAATTTTAACGGCACGGCCGGGGTGTGGCGGCGCCGGGCCATTGAGGAAGCCGGCGGCTGGCAGCACGACACCCTCACCGAAGACACCGACCTGAGCTACCGCGCCCAGCTCCGCGGCTGGCGCTTCATTTACGTGCCCGAGATTGAATGCCCGTCGGAGCTGCCCGTGGAAATGACGGCCTTCAAGGTGCAGCAGGCGCGCTGGGCCAAGGGACTGATTCAGACGGCCAAGAAACTGATGTGGAGGATCTGGACAGCGCCCGTCCCGCTGCACCGGAAGATCGAAGCCTGGTTCCACCTGACGGCCAATCTCAGCTATCCGCTGATGATCGTGCTGTCGGCGCTGTTGTTGCCGGCCATGATCGTCCGCTTTTACCAGGGGTGGTTCCAGATGCTGTACATCGACCTGCCCCTGTTCCTGGCTGCGTTTCTCTCGGTTTCCTCGTTCTACCTGACCAGCCAGCGGGAGTTGTACCCGAATAACTGGAAGCGAACGTTCTGCTTCCTGCCGTTCCTGATGGCGATGGGCATCGGGCTGACCATCACCAACGCGCGGGCGGTGCTGGAGGCGCTGTTGGGCATCAAGTCGCCATTCGTGCGGACCGCCAAGTACCGCATCGAAACCGGCGGCCGGCGGGTAAGAGCCAGCCAGTACCGCCGGCGGGCCGGCTGGATTCCGTTTATCGAGATCGTCATCGGCACCTATTTCGCCGCCACCGTCTACTACGCCATCGACAACCGCAATTTCGCCACGGTTCCCTTCCTGTTGCTGTTCGTGCTGGGCTACTACTACACGGGCTTCCTCTCATTGCTGCAGGAGCACATGGAAGCGCTGTCGCGCCCCGTGCAGGCCTTCCGGCTGCTGTTCTCCGCGCCCCGCTATTCCCCCAAGTAAACGGCTTAACCACAAAGACACAAAGGACACGAAGATCACCAAGATGCCTTTGTGGCCTTGGTGGCCTTTGTGTCTTTGTGGTTCAGCTCGAAGAGTGACGATTTGCGGAGGCTCAGGCGCCGACGTGCTTGGCCAGCGCCTTCTCCACGACCGATTTGGGCTGCGTGCCCACCAACTGTTCGCGCACCTGGCCGCCCTTGAAGAGCAGCAGCGTCGGAATCCCCTGAATGCGGAACCGGGAAGCGGTGGCGATGTTCTCGTCCACGTTGACCTTGGCGACCTTCACCTTGCCCTCGTATTCGCGAGCCAGGGCTTCCACGATGGGGGCGAGCATCTTGCAGGGCCCGCACCATTCCGCCCAGAAATCCACCAGGACAGGCACCTGAGACTGCAAGACCTCGGTGTCAAAACTGCTGTCGCTCACTTCCAGAACGTTGCCTGCCATTATTCCTCCGTTGTCTTGTGGGTACAGACAATAGATTAGCATGCCCCGGCAAAAGTCGCAGGAACGTCAGAATTGCGGATTTCGGATTTCGGACCGGCGGCTACTCGCAACCAGAACAAATCCGCAATCCGCAATCCGAAATCCGCAATCGGCTCAAGCTCCTGCGGCCCGGCCCATGCCCAGGATTTTCTGATACAGGCCGGCGTACTCGCGCGCCGAAGCGTCCCAGGAAAAATCCTTGGCCATGGCGTTGCGCATCAGGCGGGTCCAGCCCTCGCGGTTCTTGTAGACGTGGAGTGCCGCGCGCAGCGTATCGAGCAATGCCTGGCCGGTGTAGTCATGGAACTTGAAGCCGGTGCCGGCGCCGGTAGCCGGGTCATAGGGCTCGATGGTGTCGTCGAGGCCGCCGGTGGCGCGCACCACCGGAATCGTCCCGTATTTCAGGCTGTAAATCTGGTTCAGCCCGCACGGCTCGTATCGCGAGGGCATCAGGAACATGTCGGCGCCGCCCTCGATCTTGTGCGCCAGCGTGTTGTCGTAGGCGATGCGCACGGCGATCTTCTCCGGATACTCCTGGGCCAGCCGCCGGAACAACTGTTCGTACTCGGCGTCGCCGGTGCCCAGGGCCACCAGGCAGAAATCTTCCTGCGTCAACTGGTCGGCCACCTGCGCGATCAGGTCGGCGCCCTTCTGTGCCGTAAACCGGGAAACGATCCCGACCAAAGGCCGATCCAGGTTCTTGGCAGGCAGCTTGAACTGCGCGAGCAGGTCCTTCTTGCAGGCCCGCTTCCCTTCCAGTTTTTCGGGCGTGAAATGAGCGGCCAGCAAGCGGTCGTTCCCCGGATTCCACTGGGCGTAGTCCACTCCATTGAGGATTCCCGTCACCACGTCGGCGCGCCGGAGCAGCAGGCCCTGCAGCCCGAAGCCGTACTCCTCGGTCTGGATCTCCTGGGCGTATTTCTTGCTCACCGTGTTGATATAGTTGGAATAGACGAGGGCGCCCTTCAGGAAGTTCACCTTGCCCCAGAACTCCAGGCGTTCGGTCTGGAACAGGTCCCAGCCGAGTCCCAGGTGGGCCAGGACATCGGGCGGAAAAAGTCCCTGGTAGCCGAGGTTGTGAATGGTGAACAGCGTGCCCACGCGTTCGAATGCCGGATCGCCGGCGTAGAGGGTGTTGAGCAGCACCGGGACCATGGCGCTCTGCCAGTCGTGGCAGTGTATGACGTCGGGCGGGAACAGCGCCTTGGCGGTTTCCAGCACGGCCCGGGAAAACAGGGTAAACCGCTCGGGGTTGTCGGGGTGATCGCCGGCCTCCGGCGTTCCATAGAGCGCGTCGCGATCGAAGTACGGCGGATACTCAATAAAGAAGGTGCGGGCGCCGTCCAGCGGTGGTCCCTCCAGTACGGCGGGGAAATGCAGCTTCTGGCCCACCGGGATGGTCAGGCTGGCCAGCGCCGTGCGCGCTTCGGGCAACTTCGTCATGCGGTAGCGCGGCAGAACGACGGCCACCTCATGTCCCAGGCGCGCGATCGCCTGCGGTAGAGCGCCGACCACGTCGGCCAAGCCTCCGGTTTTGGAAAAGGGAACACCTTCGGACGCAGCCATCAGAATGCGCATGTCAAGATACCTCGCGAGTCGAGTTTTCGAGCAGCGTAACGCAGACCCTCAGGGTAACACACCCGGGCGGGGACGGCTTTGCGGCTTTTTGATTCGATACCTATGCCGCTCAAATAGGCGGCCGGCGGCTCGGGTTTCCCGTCAGTAGCGAAAAAGGTCGGCCCTTCTCGAAGTGCCTTTCCTGGCTTTTTATTCCTGGCTTCTTCTTCGGTTCTTTACGTCGGGGGGCTCGGCATCCTATGATATAGGTCCGTACTAGAACGGCCTCAAGCCGCTGTCGGAAGGACTCCTCTCCGTTCGTACGGCACTCCGGGCATGCATCGGCCGGCGGTTACGGCCACCACGCACCCGCGCACGCAGGCGGGCCTGGGAGCGCAAGTTTCTCCGGCGTGGCCGGCGGAGAGAAGAACAAAGCGACGGGAGGGAATCCAAAGGAGCACGCATGTGGAAGACTGGTAGAAAGGACGAGCCACCAATACCACCACCGCCAGCGCCCAAACCTGTGAAGGAGGTCAATCCTGTGGCGACGACGCCCATTGAACGCAAGACTTTCGAGCCGGACCGGGAAGCCTCGATCCGCAGCGGCATGGCCCACATCGGAAAGAGCGTCCTGGTAAAAGGAGAGCTGTCGGGGAGCGAGGATCTCTACATCGACGGCGAAGTCGAGGGGACCGTAGAACTGCGCGATCATAATCTGACCGTGGGACCCAACGGCCGGGTCCGCGCCAACCTGAACGCCAAAGAGATCACCGTCCAGGGGAAGGTGCAGGGAAATGTGCGGGCCACCGACAAGATCGAAATCCGCAAGTCGGGCTCGCTGATCGGCGACATTATCACCGCCCGCATCACCATCGAAGACGGAGCCTACTTCAAGGGAAGCATCGACATCCAGAGGCCCGAGCCGGCAGGCCGTCCCGAGCCCAAGAAGTCGGAAGCAGCCGCCGTGACCCCGCCGTACGTCGGCGTGGGCATCGAGAAGAAATTGCCATAGCGGCGGGATTCGACAGCTCTCACCGCGCGTGGACCGCGGGACTGAGAAGCCGTGAAAAAATCGCCCGGCCGACGACAGCGGTGCGTGTAGCGGCGACCCCGCTTGGCGGGGTCGCCATTTCAACTCGCCGGTGCAGATGGCGGGCTGAAGACGGCCGCTACAGGTTTTTTCGCAGCTTCTGAGTGCTGGGCGGGGGAGCCGTGACCATCCCGGATTCCATCAAGAAACTCTTCAAGCCCGTGGGCGGCGCCCAGAGGACGTCCGAAGCGTCCGCCCCAGGCGCCCTCCGCCGCAGCAACGGCCTGCGCGAGTTTTGCCGCGAGCTGAAGGGGCAGGAGGCGCTGCGGGTGCTCGATCTCGGCGCCGCATCCCAGGCCAACATCAGTTTCTTCACCGAGCTGGGCCACAAGGTCTACGCCGAGGACATTTTTCCGGTTCTGACCACCAAGAGTTACCGCATCCGCAACGACAACGGGGACTGGTGCTTCGACGCCGACAGGTTTCTGGCCGAAAACGTGACCTACCAGATGCTGCTGTTCGATGCCGTGCTGTGCTGGGATCTGTTTGACCTGCTGGACGAGACCGCCGTGCGGCCCGTGGCCGCCCGCCTCCATCGCGTGGTGAAACCGGGCGGCATCCTGCTGAGTTTCTTCCATACCGCCGAGCCGGGCGCTTCCGTGCCCATCTATCGCTACCGCATTCAGGGGGAGGACACGCTGGAGTTGTTGCCGCGCGGCGAACGGGTGCTGCGCCGGCCCCTCAATAACCGCAACATCGAAGTGCTGTTCAAGGAATTTCATTCCCTCAAGTTTTTCCTTGCCCGCGATAACCTGCGTGAAGTGCTCATCGTCCGCTGACTGACGTTCGTACAACATCGGCGGCGTGTGTGTGGCGGTCCCGCCAAGCGGGACCTCCGCTACACGCAGACCGTAGCGTGTCAATTCTGACGCGGGTGTAAACCCGGCCACGCCCCTCCCCGCATAACCCTCCATTCTTTCAACGACATAGCTCTGGAACGCAACCTGCATCCTGTCTGAGCGGCATGAGACATGGAGGCAGAGCGATGAACTGGACGGCGAAAGCGATGGGCAGGTTGATGGCGCTGGCGGTGGCGATTGCGGCAGCAGAGCGCGCCCTGGCTCAGACAACGGCCGCACCAGAGCCGCAACCCGACGCCCCGTGGCGAATCGTCATCAACATCCCGGCCATGACGCTGGAGGTACTCGACAACGGGGAGTTGGTCAAGAGCTACCGCATCGCCGTCGGCAAGCGCTCCACGCCCACTCCGACCGGAACTTTCCAGATCGCCTCCATGGTGAAGGACCCGACCTGGTACGGACCAAAAGGCGAAATTGCCAAACCCGGTACGAAGAACCCGGTCGGAACCCGATGGATGGGGCTGGATCGGAAAGGTTACGGGATCCACGGCACCAACGCTCCCGGCTCCATCGGCCGGGCCGCTTCGCATGGCTGCATTCGCCTGCGGAACGCCGACGCCGAGGATCTCTTCCAGCGCGTCCGGGTGGGCGATCAGGTTGAGATTCTGTACGAAGTCGCGACGGCCGACGGCGCCGAGTACCAGGACGTGTACCGCCGGGCTGCCGCGGCCCAGAGCAGCGATGGTGCGGGGAACTGAGCAGCAGGCCAGAGGCAGTAAGCAGTAGGCAGAAAGCAGCGGCCGAGGAGACAAGCCATGGACGGAGTGCGATTCAGCGACGTGTTCTGGGTTTCGCTGGCGGCCTTTGGCGGGTTCGAACTGGCGCTGGCCGTCAACTATCT